>JAZPXS010000213.1:0-10510 GCA_045543775.1 Clostridia bacterium | reverse complement strand
GTTGAATTCTGTGCAGAGCCAAGTGTACCTATAGGTCTTATGTAACCAAAGGTGCCTGCCTTAAATGAAAAGCCTATGTGCACCTTACCTGTCGTAACAGGACTGTCAAACGCCGCAGCGATACTTCCGATATTTGCAAATCCGAGAGCATTTCCGTATTCCGGATCATTTACAATTTTAAAGTTCGCAGCGATAGCATTACTCGATATCCACTTGAATCCATCGGCAGTCAATTCGGTTTTTGTAGTTGCATCTCCGGTATTAGCCACTGTTATATTTTCAAAATCACAGAAAAATGTAGTTGCATCAATCTGTGCCGCACCTGCAGGCATAACAGAAACTATGGAAAGTACCATAATTACTGCAAGCACACTGCTTAAAAATCTAAATTTTTTCATAATAAATTCATCCTCCTGAATTTTATTTTAAACACATTTCGTTACAATCAGAATGTGCAGTATTACGATTGCTGAGACAATCCACACCTCACCACCGCCTTCGGCGGAGCCTCTCCTCGAGGAGAGGCCTGTTTATTCTTCTCCGCCAAACAGAGTGATGTTTCTGAAGTTCTTATGGTTAGCGCCGGAGATATCCGAACCGTATTCGACATATCCCTTTCTGCCGTTGCCGTCATCATCATTCACAAGCACAGCAAATCGGATAGTCTCACCGCTCACGGCTTCTCTCCTCACGTTATCCTTTACAACAGTTCCTTCAATTTGTCCGCCGTCACCAATCTGAACGCTGTTAATAAGAGGCATAATAAGTTTCCAGGACACTCGCATTTCATACACGGTCTCTCCTTCGTTTCTGACAACTGCAAGGTCAAAGTCCTCATCACTCGCTCTGCCCTTTTCGTTGGAACCATCCTCGGAGGCATATATCTGCTTTGTAAGGTAACCGTCATCGGACAGTGCTGCAAACAAATGCGTAAATGCTGTGGGATTCTCTCCTGCGGTAAATCCAATCTGCAAGCCGTCTGCCTTCCAGGTGCTTCCATCCTTATTTGCCTGTTTGTGAATATCATCCTTTATTCTGTAAGCCATGTAGACATTCTCTTTGTCCCACATCATATTTACAGTGCCCGACAAATCATCTGCTCCCGAATAGGTTTCGGTTTTGATGAGCTGTTTGAAGGAGGTAGCGGGAATCTGAGCCTTTGCATTTATTACCCATTCATCATCATTGATACTGCCGTCAATTGTAGGCGGTGTATCTGTGTATACGGCACAGAAGGTTTCCTTCTTGTCCATATATTCAATGATGTCACCGCTGTCTAAGGTTACCTCCGCTTTTACGGATAATTCCTTTCCAACAAGTGATGCCGGTACAGCATATGTGACAGTAAGCGACTCTCCGGCTGCAAGCGCAATATCTATCGGCACAATGCTTTCTGCCATTTCGGAAGGTTCTGCAATACGGAAGCTTCCCGAAAGTTCAATATTTGACTCGTTTTTGAGAGTGAAGGCTGCCTGCCAGTTATTGATTTCTTCAACACTCTCAGGACTTACATTGCAGTCTATCGTAATGGGTGTAATCTCGATAAGAGGAATCTCGCAGCGGGCATAAAGTCTGCCGTCTTTCATAACATCGACAGACACAACATCACGGACAATACTCTTGTCATAGAGTTTGAACTGGCTTCTGCCGACATCGCCGCAAAGATACTTCTGTGTGTAGCTATCCTCGGGAGACCGCATTGTAACACCGAGAGTCAATGCGTCGCTATCCTTACCTATATATGTGGTGTCAGCCTTCATATAATCCGAAGTGGATATAGTATAACCATCGGGCTTAGCACCGTCCACAGTCACAGAAATCTCTCTCGGCATTCCCTCAATAACCCCGAGTTTTTCTGCACCGAAATCGTATTTGGGAGTATCGCAAAGTTCAAACTTTGAAAAATTACCTATTATATATTTCATATCCTCGGTAAGATTAAAGGTATATCTTCCGTCGTCGGAATACATCTTTTCTTCATTGCCGAGTATATCCATATAGGAAATCTCATTGGTACCCAGGTCAAGGGTTACATTTTCTATTCCGTTAAGAGTCCACATTGCAGCAAAGTCCTTGCCGTCGGAACGTCTCTTGAATTTATAGAGACGTGTGTTCTGTCCGTCTATACTATTGACAAAATCACAATCGCCGCCGAAGTTCTTGTTCCAGCAGGCAATGGTTAAGTATTCCCTGTATGGTGCATAAGGAAGTTCTACATCATTTGCACCGCTTGTATCGGAATCCCTCAAGTGACCGTAACCCACCGGTGTTCTGGACAAGAAGGTGTAATCCACAATCGAATCTACAAGGTCGGAAGCAGCCGCATAGATATAGAGTCTCGGAAACTGCTGGGAAATTTCATAAGGAGCATAGTTACCGTGTCTCAAATGAAAGTACCCGGTTTCCGTTATCCATGCCGCCGGCATGTCAACGTTGTATTTTTCTTTAACAGAATCCCAGTATGTTTGTATTCTTCCCAAAAAATCCTGACCTTCATAGGTGTTGAATATTGAATATGTATGAACTGCCGGCTGGTCAAAATAGTTGTGTGTACCAAGTCTTATGGTCTCTTCGAACCACGCCTTATCGCCCATTGTAAGTCCATATCCAAGCACCTTTGCCTCGGGATATTCTTCTTTTATAACCTCGTAGGCTATCCGGCACCATTCTGCGTAGGAGGAAGGGAGCTTGAGTTCGGGAGCGTATGACGCGTGATCCTGCTCGTTGCCTATAATGTAGGAATCGGCATAATCCTTGGTTGCCCGCACGGTTGCCCGCACATACTCTCTGTAATCCTTTTCGAATGCGGCGGACGGTGCACCCTTGTTGTATGCCGAATCTCCGCTAAATGATTGAAAATCCGAATTGGCAACACCAACAATGATGGTTCTCTTTATGCCCTTATCTTTGTAGTCATCGAGCAGTTTCTGCATATAAGGATTAACAACATAATCATTGAAGTCGGCATAAAATCTCCTCCAACCCCAATCATATCTTTCCCTTCCATAGCCTGCATTTACCAGAAGAGGAAGCACCTTCTCGTGTTCGCCGTACAGATCGAGCTGATCTAAATGCGTGGAGGTACCCACATCATAATTAAGTCTTGTTCCGTGATTGGTTGTTACATAGAAGAACTCGGCATCCTTTATTGAGAAAACCTTGCCCTCATCATCTGTAAGCGTGACTCTGAGCCAATTCAGACCAAAGCGTTCCATATCAAACTCATAGGTTTTCGATATTTTCTCTTCCTTGCCAAAAGAGATTTCGTGACTGTCCTCCCAGAGAACTCTGTTTTCGGTATCAACGGCAAGTATATGAGCATTGAGATTATATTCTTCCTTGAGTTTGTTGGTATAATCCACAGTCATCCTAACCTTTTCATCCTCAAAGAAGATGTTGCCCGTAGCATCGGATGTAATGTTCATTCTGATGGGGCTCTTGACTCCTGCTCTTTTTACTCTTACCGCACCAAATACAATGTCATCTCTCTTACTGTAGCTTTGTGTGAATCCCAGATAAGTGCTTGTTACGGCAATTCTGAAATCTGCATTGTTCAGTCCGTTTTTGAAAACCGCATCCTGAATGAAGAAAGTGTGGGTTTTCCATTCCTTTGTATCGGTGAGGTCGACATATTCGGCATCGTCGTCGCTTTTTTCGTATCCGTCATAGGTTATGGTAAATGCTCCCATACCCTCATCGTAATAGTCAACCTCAATTTCTATTGCTTCACCGTTTAAATCATACATAAGATGGTCTGCCACATCTACATATATGTACTTAACCCCGGATTTAAACTGAAGTTTCCATCCCAAAGGCTCCTGTGAGAAAACGGGAATAGTCGCATCATCGCCGTACCACACTTTCATACCCTTAAAGGTTGAACGTTCAGAAAATGTTCCGCATATTTCCAAATCTTTCTCACCGGGTGCTGCAAATGCAACTGTAGGTACAGCAATAGTGAGTATTAAAATAGCAGAAAGAATTTTTGAAAATAATGTTTTTTTCATTTATCCCTTGATACCTCCTAACGACAAGCCTTTCATAAGGTACTTCTGGAAAAAGATATAAATAACAATCGGCGGCAGCATTACAAAAAGCATGGACATAAAGTATATATCCTTGCTGACGTTTGACTGCATCTGGTAAATTTTAACTCCTGTTGTATATAATTCCTTGTCCCGGAGTAACAGATACGGCCACAGGAAGTCCCCCCAAATATTATTCAGCACAAAGAGAGCAACCGAGAACATAATCGGTTTGGAAAGCGGCAATATAATCTTAGTAAATATTCCAAACTCCGTACAACCGTCAATTCGTGCTGCTTCCAGATACGACATATGTATCGAATCGAAAAAACTCTTGAACAGCAGTATGTAAAATGGTGACGCACCCGCCATAATCCAGAACGGCAAAAATGTGTTGCTTAAGTTCACATGGATTAAAGGCATATCAATAAATGTCATAAATAAAGGCACCATACATACCGATGTAGGCATCATCATGGTCCACGTAACAAGTGCGAAAATCACCTTGTGTCCCTTGGGCTTCAGTCTTGAAAGAACATATCCTCCAAGTCCGTTGAACAGCAAACTGAAAGCAAGCTGACCTGCGCCCAAATACACAGTGTTGAGATATGCTCTGCCAAATCGTGCTTCTTTCCAAGCACTAACAAGTTTCCACGGTTCAAATGAACGGGGAATTAAAGTCGGCGGTGTTGCAAAGAATTCATTGATGTTTTTGAATGCAGAAAGAAGTACCCACAAAGGCGGTAACAAACATACAACCGCCAAAACCGACAAAACAGTGAAGAATATTGTTGAAACCACCCTTGAAGTCCTGTCTTTTTGTTCAACCGGCAGAATAATGCTGTTGTTTCTTTCTTGTTTCTTATGTTTTTTCAAATGTATTCACTCCTGTTCTACCGATTTTTACTCTGTATCTATCTTATTTTGCATACGGAAATAGAATATTGTAATTCCGATCAGCAGTATAAACTGTATCATTCCAAGAGCAAGAGCATACTCAACCTTGAAGTTTTCAAAGGCATATCTGTAGGACTGAAGTCCCAGAGTGAGCGATGCACCGTTGGGTCCGCCATCTGTCATGGCAAGAGGCACCTCAAAGGTCTGGAAGACCTTGATAACCATTCTCACAACAAAAAGGAATATTATCCCTGAAATCTGAGGAAGGGTAATGTGCCACATACGTTTGAATATGCCCGCGCCTTCTATTGATGCCGCTTCATAAAGCTCGGAATTTATACCCTGAAGACCCGCAAGATAGTAAATCATATTTCCGCCAAGACCACCCCACGCCATTGAAACACAAATCCAGAAAATAACCGAGCTGGATGAATTTAAAAATGGCTGTGCCGATATCCCCAAATGTGCCAGAATACCGTTAATAAGTCCGCTTGTGTTGGGCTCATACATAAGACGCCACATCATAGCAGTTACAATTCCCGGAACAATCGTGGGGAAATATATTGCAAATTTTAACATTTTGTGACCGCGTCTTATTTCGTTCAGCATAATTGCTACAAATACGGGAGGTATAAAGCCGAGAAGAAGTTCCCAAAGCACATACTGTACAGTATTTGTGAGTGCATTCAAAAAGTTGGTATCCGTAAGCACCTTTATGTAATTGTCAAATCCGACAAATTCTACGGGTGTGTAGCCTCTCAGTTTGAACAAAGAATAAAATGCACCCATAATAACCGGTCTCCATATACAGATATACAAAAACACAATCGATGGTAATATGAAAGCCCATGCCATTAACTGTGTCAAATCAAGATGTTTGCGTTTTGATTTATGAAGATTGTCATTGTATGCTATTGAATTTAAAATGCTTTTTTTCACTTCGTGTCACTCCAATATGTTACTCAGCATTTGCCAATGAGTTTCTCTCAAAATTATCGGCAGCTTCTTTAATGATTTTCATAAGGTCGGCTTTTTTGTCCGAGAGAGCTTCCTGCATACAACCCGATATTACCTGATAGAGTTCCTGGCAGTTTATCGGTTCCTCGGGCTTGATATCTACTTTGTCGTAATCCATATAGTCTTCAAAATATGAGGTGTCTACATTTTTATACTTATTTATTACTTCTTCTTTGTACTTCTGAACTTCGGAATTTTCATTCCAAATTGAATACGGAACAACACCTACGATAAAGCCTTTTTCCGCAAGTCCTTTGTATCTTTCATCAATAGTTACCCTGATGTCGTCTGTTAACACAGGACCATCGCCTATGTATTTAATCCAGTTCATGCATGCTTCAAGCTGCTCGGGTGTAGCTTCCGGATTAAATGAGTAAACTGTTCCGCCCATCTGTGTATAACGTCCCTTTGGTCCTGCCGGCAGTGATGCGTAAGCTATTTTGTTTCTGTCCATTCCGTATTTTTCTACCAACGCATTGCCCGATGGGTCAAAGTACATCATTGCGAGTTTATCTGTTGTGAACAATGTATAAAGACCATCCGAGTCTATAAGAACATTATCGGGAAAATAACCTTTGCTCTTCATATCGCGGAGCCATGAAAGAGAATCTGCAAATTCCTTGCTGTCAAACTTAGCCTCCCATTTGTCTCCGTTCTTTTCTTCAAACACAGTGCCGAAGGACCATGCAAGGTTAAGCATATGCCATCCGCCGCCACCGCCTTTGGTGCACATGCCAAAGCCGTAGGCACCTGTCTTTTCCTTGATAATCTTGGAAAATTCCATAACTTCATCATAAGTCTGAGGATACATAAGACTTCCGTCTTCGTTTACAAGTCCTGCTTTCTTAAACACATCCTTGTTTACGGCAAGACCCATTGTATATGTACTTTGCGCAATCATATACTGTTTACCGTCTTTTGCAGTGAGAAGCTCATCTATCTGCTTGCTGTAGTTCTCTTTAAATCCATGCTTAGCAGCATATTCTGTAACATCTGCCGCATAACCCGAACCACCAATTCTTTCTATCTCTGTAAAGTAAGTCTTGTACATTGTGGGAAGCTGTCCGCTTGCCGCCTGGGGCAGGAATGATTTAACATCATATGCCCATTCAACGGGGACAACCTTTACATTCGGAAAATCAGCTTCGAATTTCTCTTTGACTTTTTCATACCTTGCCTGCTCAGCAGGATTTGAATCCTGAGGCCATGAACCTATTTCAATAACTACTTCGTCACCTTTGCTTTCCTTGCCACCACATCCGCAAAGCGCCGCAATGCACATGATGCTTACTAGCAGAAGTGCTAAAACTCTTTTTGTCTTCATAAATACATCTCCTTTTTTATTTTTGTACTAACTGATTGTATAATCAGCTAAATTTCATTACCTTAATTTTATCAGTACTGCACAAATGTCACAACCGACAATAATGATTTTTGGGTGCATTATTCCAACCTATTAAACTGATTAGGCGGTTCTCCCGTCACCTTTTTGAACACCTTACTAAAGTATTTGGCATCGTCATATCCCACTCTCCTCGCGACATCATATATCTTATTGTCCTTGTCCCTAAGCATGTTTTTAGCTATATAAATTCTATATTCGGTAATAAACTCAATGACTGTCATGTTGGTTTCCTTTTTGAAGGCTCTCATAAGATGTCCCTCGGATATAAAAAACTGCTTCGCAAGGGTATCTACATTTAGTTTATTGGAATAATTCTGCATTATATAAATACAAACCGCTCTTACAAGAGTGCTGAATTTATTTACATCTATAAACTGATGGTGAGAAGCGAGACTTTTCAGAAACTGCTCAAACCATGCCTCTATGTCTGCAATACTTTCTAACTGAGCAATTTCTGCGGCAGGCTGAATTTTTCTACCGAATACAAGCTGCATTTCCTCAAGGTTTTTTGCCGACTGCTTTACCATCATAACAGCAAGCTCAATTACTGTATCTTTTATGATCTCAATATCGGTATTGGGATACTTAGTTAAGTTTTCAAATGTAGTTTTTATAATTTTCTGAACATTTTCTATGGCATTCACTTCTATTGCGTCGAGTATTTCTGCCTTTTCTTCCTCCGAGAATATTGGCTCAAATCTGTCCTGAAGCATTTTTACATCATCATAGTAAATCAAGGTGTTTGAGTCAAAGTTCCTTTTGCTTGCGAGCACCACACATGTCTGCTTGTAAAGCTCATGTATTAAGTTGATATCACTTGCTATACGTGAAACACCTATACTAAGTCTTTTTCCGGTTTTTAATCCGAAGTGTTTTTCTATGTTTTTCAACATCTCCCCCTCGGACATTTTCCCGTTTCTTTCAAATATTATCATTACAACATTTCGGTCACCGACGAGAATTGAAATTGTGTAATGCATATCAATTCCCAAAAAATAGTCAACGCTCTCCAAAAGCTCCGTAGTGTATTTGAGAGAAACTTCATTTCCGTCTTCATAGCCCTTTTCTATCCTAAGGTTGGCAACAAGAAAACGCTCTGAAGGAATAACTATTCCTGTTCTTCCTATAAGCTCCGCTGCGTCTCCTTCTTCCAGAAGCTTTCTAAGAGCTATCTGCTGTCTTGTTACGCGATTAGTCAGATTTTTCTCTTTTTGTATCTCGGATTTTATAGAAAGGATAGCATCTATAAGCTTTTCACTTTCTATCGGCTTTAACAGATAATGCCTTACACCAAACTCCATTGCCCTTTTGGCATATTCAAAATCCGTATATCCCGAAAGGATTATTGTTTTTACTTCAACCTCATTTTTCTTGAGTATTTTGAGCATTTCAATTCCGTCAATTTCTTTCATACAGATGTCAGTTATTATTATATCGGGCGAAAGCTCTTTAATCATTTCTATGGCTTCTTCGCTATCGGCTGCCTCTCCTATTACTTCACAATCGATACTGTCCCAATCTATCGTTTTTATAATACCTTTTCTTACTATATACTCATCATCCACAAGCAGAATTTTAGTTTTTGGTTCCATTTCCAAATCACTCCATCAAACATTTTATTTTGTGAGCTAATTCCTATTGTTTTATTTTAAAAGACACCAGAGTTCCTCCCAACTCAGATGAAGAATACCTAAGTCCGCATTCCTTGCCGTAAGCCATAATCAGTCTTTCATTAACATTTTTTACACCATAACCCTGAGTCTGTGCTTCTTCGCTTAAGGGATCGATACTTAACCCGCATCCGTTATCCGAAACTGTAAATTCCAAATATCCGTCATTCAAACGCCTTCCTGTTATCTTAACAATTCCACCCTTCTTCATCTTGCAAAAGCCATGCTTGATTGAATTTTCAACAAGGGGCTGGAGAACTATTTTTATAATTTCGGCATCCAGTACCGCCTCATCAATATCAAGATCCAGGAAAAACAAATCGGGAAATCTCACCTTCTGTAAAAAAGAATAATTTTTTACATGTTCTATTTCATCACGAACTAAAATTTCATTTTCACCGTTATGAAGTCCCATACGATAGAATTTAGAAAGGGCTGTAACCATCTTATCTATAAGCTCCTGATCTTCCATCCTGGCAAGCCAGCTTATAACGTCAAGAACATTATAAAGAAAATGTGGATTTATCTGAGCTTGCAGAGCATTGAGTTCGGCTATTCTCCTTTTTTCGCTGTTTTCCTCGTTGGCAGCTATAAGAAGTTTAATTTCTCCAAGCATTTTTTCAAAGGAAGCTTCAAGGCGTTCTATCTCATTTACCTTGCCCTTTCTCCTTTTAAATATTTTATTTTTGAACATATTTGTTTTGAAATCCTCCATTCTCCCGGTAAGCTCCGTAAGGTCTCGCGTAAGACTTTGCGACAGTTTTATTGCCAGAAGCCCTGAAAAAATTACAAATAGAAAAACCATCATATAAACCTGGTTTATAAGACTTCGCATGGACCTTAAAACTCTTTCCCTGGATATAACACACAGCATTTTTACATCGTTTTGTGAGAAGGTCTTGGCAATGGAAAACGAATTTACAAGGAACTGTTTTTCATCCTTTTTACTTACATTTGCATTTTTGAGTATGTCCGCCCGGCTGCGAATTTCATTTCCTATACAGGATTTGTCTATGTGGGATATAATAACATCGTCTACCGTAATAAATACACTGTCTTCCACATTGACATCTCCGTTGTAAAGCGTATTGAGAACTTCTTCCTCGACATAAAGAATAATATCCCCTACCATATATCCGCTATAAAAATTTGAAAGCTTTTTACCTATACGAAAGTATCTCTTTTCTCCGTCTACCACACAGGTTTTGTCTATATAAAGCTTTCTTTTATCTAATTTTTGGAAGATGTCATTATCACATTCGCTTATTTGTACATTGTCCTTAAAATAGCTGTATCTGCTTGAGTCTGTGCTTATCTCAACTCCGACAATTGTGGTTGTATTTCTTAAAAAAATTTCAAGTTCTTCCCTGATTAGTTTGTCTTTTTCAGACTCAGCAATATTTCTGTCTAAAATATAAAGATATAGATTTTGATTGGTTGATAAATTGAGTGTGAAATTATTGAGATGATTAAGTGTTGTGTAGATTTTGTTTTCG
>JAZPXS010000212.1:0-16162 GCA_045543775.1 Clostridia bacterium | reverse complement strand
TTCTCTTCGATATTTTATTTGTCTCATCCAAATTTGTCTATTTTAAAACTCTTCGACCTTAAATGCATAAAATTTAGTACAATTTTTATGCGGAGGACGAAGGTAGGCTTTCGCCTTGCGAGGACGACAAATAAAAAGTGTACCAATTTTAAAAATTTAAGGCATACGGGGTTCAACTCCCGTGTGCTTAAGCAGTTGCGTCAGTATCCGAACCCGTTTTGAGTGCGTGTTTTTACACCGCTGCATTGTTAAAATACCCGCAACTGCTTAACATTATTGGAGATATGATGAAATGGTTTTTTCCAGCTTGATTTTTTTATTTATATTTTTGCCCGTGGTTATGATTATAAACGGACTTCTGCCAAAAAAATTCAGAAATCTGTTTTTACTTATAGCCAATCTTTTGTTTTACGCATACGGAGAGCCTATATATGTTCTTCTTATGATTGCATCCATAGTAATCAACTATCTTTGTGCACTGTGGATAGAAAAATCTATGTCTGACAGGGTACGCAAGGTAATAATGATATTAAATGTTATTATCAACATTGGTGCACTGGGATTTTTTAAATATACAACAATGATTCTTGACACACTGAGGGTTATACCGGTACTCAGTACTCTTCCGGCGGCGGATATAGTACTTCCTATCGGTATATCCTTTTATACTTTTCAGGCAATGTCCTATGTTATAGATGTTTATCGAGGTTCATGCTGTGCTGCCCATAGCTTTATTGACTTTGCATCATATATATCTCTTTTCCCTCAGCTTATTGCGGGCCCTATTGTCCGTTACAGCGATGTGGAGCGTAAAATCCGTGACAGACGGGTTTCTGTGGAGATGTTTTCAAACGGAATAAAGCTTTTTGTAATCGGACTCTGCAAAAAGGTTCTGCTGGCAAATCAGTTTGGTATGGTGTGGGATACTGTTTCATCTGATGTGACAGCCTACGGTATGGCAGGTGCCTGGGTGGGTGCAATAGGGTATACTTTGCAGATATACTTTGACTTTGGCGGATATTCCGATATGGCAAGAGGACTTGGAAAGATGCTTGGTTTTGACTTCTGCATCAACTTCAGCTACCCGTATATTTCAAGAAGTATAACGGAATTCTGGCGTAGGTGGCATATTTCTCTCAGTACATGGTTTAAGGATTATGTGTATATCCCCCTTGGCGGAAATCGTGTCAAACCATTAAGACATGCCGTTAATATACTTATTGTATGGACTCTCACGGGCTTGTGGCACGGTGCCGCGTGGAACTTCGTTGTGTGGGGACTTTACTACGGCATTTTACTGCTTATGGAAAAGCTTGTCTACGGAAAACTGCTTTTGCGTACTCCAAAGGTTATAAATCATATTTACACTCTGCTGGTTGTTATAATCGGATGGATATTCTTTGCTTCACCGGATTTTGCAAGTGCATTTTCCTATATCGGGTGTATGTTCTCCTTTAAGTTTGCGGACATAACATCACTTGCGGGATGGATACCGACATTTGTTTCGGGTATTATAGCAAGCACACCTCTTATGGCGGCAGCGTTCGGAATTTTGCGTATCAAAAAGAAAAAATCCACTGTGATAGAAGCTGTACTGTGTATGGTAGGTTTTATACTTTGTATAGCAAGCCTTGTTACGGAAAGCTACAATCCTTTCCTCTATTTCCGCTTTTGAGGTGATATGATATGAAAAAACGAAAGCTTATTCTTCCGATACTCTTTTCGGGTGTGATTATTTTTATTTCTTTGTTCACATTTGTCACTTCACCAAAGACCTATTCGGAAAATGAAAAAAGAATATTGGCAAAGTTTCCTGAATTTAACCGGGAAAATATTTCCTCCGGAAGATTTGGGGATGAATTTGAAAAATACTTCAGTGACCACATTGCAGGAAGAGATTTTTTTGTGGGAATTAATGCCTATTTTGATATGCTTATGGGGAAAAATTCTCTCGGAGATATATATAACTGCAAGGACGGATATCTTGTAAATGCTCCAAAGAAAAACTCCGACGAAAGCTTTATCCGTAATATGAATAATATAGAAAAATTTGCCGTGAACTGCGGACTGGATGCAACTTTAATGATTATACCCAATGCAGGATATATTATGGAAGACAAGCTTCCTGCATTTCACGGAAATTACAGGGACGGAGAGCTTTTTAAGAAAGCCTCCGAGCTTACTCCGTCAGTAAGATTCTTTGACACGCGAAGCCACCTTGCCCAAAGCTACAACGATGGTGCCCAGGTCTATTACAAAACCGACCATCATATTACAAGTGAGGGGAGCTATGTTCTCTACAGAGAGTATTGCCGGCTTATGGGAGAGGATTATCCCGAAAGAGATGAATATACTGTGGAAAGATATGAGGGCTTTCGGGGTACTACATATTCGGGAAGCGGATACTTTTTAAATACCGATGATACTATAGAAATATGGGATAACGGTCTTAAGGTTAATGTTACTCTTGAAGAGAAGGACAGCGTAAAAACCGACAAGCTTTTTTACCGTGAGTATCTTGACAAGATGGATATGTACCCTGTGTATCTTGACGGTAATCACAGCTATGTGCATATAGAAAATGACCGTGGAAGAAATGGCAATCTTCTTGTAATAAGAGATTCCTATGCACAGAATCTAGCACCTTTTCTTGCGTATAACTACAAAAATATCTATATGCTGGATATGCGATACTACAGAAACAATATGAAAAGCTTTCTTGAAGATAAGGATATTGACAAGATACTCTTTGTGTACGGAACAGACACTCTGCTTACGGATGAGAGTACTTCGTGGCTATTATTCTGATAAAAAGGGACTGTAAATTAATTCGTCGGAATTAATTTACAGTCCCTTTGGGGAATAGGAAAAAATGATTCGGAATTGTCAAATCGAACTCAAAGCAAGGCTTTTCCTTGCTTTGAGTGGTAACCCGAAGGCGTGCGAGGGCACGGCGAGAGGTGAGATTTGGCAATAGCAAAAAGGCATATATTTATAGAAAAACATCTGGACAGATGTTTTTCTACATTTATGGTGATTTTAAATGATTTACAGGCTAATTAATACTCTGTATTCTTTGATATCCCTGCCTTTTTGCGGTCTGGACTTTTTTTACATTCCCTTTTTTTATAGGGTAATTTCGCTCTCTTGTGCATCCTCTTTTTGTGCCGCTCTCTTGTCAACAATCTCGTTGGCAATTTTGTTGAGCTTGGTAATAAGCTCAGGAACAAGGTCAATGAGCTTGTCTGCAGTTGTGGATGATTTGGATATGGGCAGAAGCTTTATCTGGTCGCTGTTTGCAACAAGAAATGCTACAGGACTGATGCTTACACCGCCGCCGGAACCGCCTCCGAACAGAGCCTGCCCTTCGCTTTTTGATTGCGGAGGAGCTGCAAACTCACTGCCGCCGGCGCCGAATCCGAAAGCCACCTTTGATATGGGGATTATGGTAGTGCCGTCAGGGGTGGTAACGGGGGTACCTACGATGGTGTTTACGTCAACCATCTGTTTGATATGTTCCATTGCCTCGCTCATTAAACCTTCAATAGGATGTTTTTCCATATTATCGCCGCCTTTTTATTATTTTTCCGATAGACCGCCATTTGGGGCGGAGTCGGTAATTTTTTTGTAGGTTATATATATCCGCAGTGCAAGGATAAGAAGACTTGCAACTCTTGCACTGATTCGAGTGCTTCCTTGCAGTATCAGTCCCTTTTCCGTATACACAGGGGCTACCTCAAAATAGTGTTTTTTGAGTATTCCCGCAGTAGACACAAGACCGTTCACACCGTAGAGGAATGACCATATTACCCCTGTGAGTATTCCTGTAGATGCTGCATCTCCGGTTCCGAATTTGATGTGAAAATCAAAGTTTTCGACAATAAAATTCTTTCGTATATGCCAACGGTGTTTTTCGTAGATTTTTTTTACTGTTCTAAAGGCTTTTGTATATTTCTTTAGCTTTTCCAAAAGCTTTCCGTTTGCTGAATCCGGATTTTCTTTCGGCTTTTTTTTCTGCCGCAGGGGGATTTTTATAAAACCGATTTTAATTTTCAAATCTGTATATATCTTTTCACCGGGTAGTTTTTTATATTCAAAAAAAATTTTTATTTTTGAAAAAAGTATAATTGCGGCAATCGCTGCAATTACCGCCATAGCAATCATAAAATAAAGCATAGGTTGTCCCCCTCGGGAATTTATACTTCTTCGCTTATATTTTCAAAATCCATAGTTATCTGGTCGTCGGATGCTTCTACGGTGTTTATGGGAGCACCGTTGAGACTGTCGGTAAGGCCCTCAAAGGTGTACTGTTCGTCAACCTCGGGAAGCTCTGTGAGTGACGACAGATTGAAGCATCGCAGGAATTCTTCCGTAGTTCCGAAAAGTATAGGGCGTCCGGGTGCATCCAGCCTGCCCACTTCCTTTACAAGTCCTGAAGCAACAAGATTGTTGAGAGGTCCGTCGGAATTGACACCGCGGATAAACTCTATGGCACTTCTGGTTACCGGCTGGTTGTATGCAACTACCGAAAGTACCTCAAGACCGGCATTGGTGAGGGCCGCTCTCCTGGATTTTTCTTTAAGCTTGTGTATGTAGTCATAATAATCGCTTTTGGTACAGAGCTGCCAGCTGTCTTCAAGTCTTGTGAGCTGTATTCCTCTTTCGGGTGAGCAGTTGTATTCCTCTGCCATTTCGCTCATAAGCTTGTCTACCTGTTTTTCACTAATATCCATAACTTCGCTGAGCCTCTTTACGGGAACTGCTTCTCCCGTGGCAAAGAGTATTCCCTCAAGTATTGCTTTTGGTTTTCTATTCATTTATATCTCCTTCGATATTGGATAGTATTTCCTCTGTGTTTTCGCTTACATTGTCACCAAGACGGATGAGAATTTTTTCATCCTCTTCGTAGGCGAAAATCTGGTTGAGCTTCATAAGCTCAAGTATGGCAAGAAATATTGCCACAACTTCGTTTTTGTGCTTTGCATTTTCAAAAACTGTTTCAAAACGGACTTTCTTATCCTTTTTGAGACGAACAATAAGAGAACCTGCCTTTTCTTTTACAGAAACCTTTTCTCTTCCAACAATTCCTGTAAAGTTGGATTTCGGGGGAGGGGTTCTTCTCTGAGTTTTCTCCATAACCGTGAGAAAGGCATCGTAGAGCTTCGATATGTCGATGCTCTCTATTTTGAGTTCCCTTTTTGGAGCTTCAATCTTTTCTTCTTCCTTAAAATATCGGAAAGTGCCGTCAAACTGCATTGTACGGAGTCTTTCGGATATTATCTTCATCCTTGCCCGCTCTTTAAGGGCTTCGGTTAAGTTTGCAGCTATATCTTCACTGTCATCCTCTTCGTGTTTTGGAAGCAGTGCCTTGGATTTGATGTACAAAAGATTGGATGCCACAACCAGAAATTCCGCAGAAACCTCAAGATTGTCATCCTCCATCTTGCCGATGTATTCTATGTACTGGTCTGTAATGGCAATAAGAGACAGGGTACATATATCAAGTTTATTCTTTTTTATAAGGTGCTCCAGAAGGTCAAGAGGACCTTCGAAGCCTTCTGTTTTAAAAATAAGTTCTTCCATTTAAAAAATCAATCCTACTATAAAGTATATGATATTCTGAACGAAATTCCTCATTGTGCCGAGTACGGGATTCAGAACATTTGTAAGCAGAAGTGCCATGAGAACAAATGACGAGTATCTTTCTATCATATAGAAAAAGTCACGGTATCTGTATGGCAGAAGCTCTATAAGAACCTTTGAACCGTCAAGAGGCGGTATGGGGATAAGGTTAAAGCACATAAGACCGATGTTGAGTATCATAGCGTAGTACACAACATAGTAAAGAAACTGTGTAATGCTGTTTGCAGGCACATATATGCTCATTGCGGTAATAACAATACCGCAGATAAGTGCCAGAATAAAGTTCATAAAAGGACCTGCGAGGCTCACAAGTATTATGCCTGTCTTTCTGTTTCTGAAGTTGTAGGGGTTTATAGGCACAGGCTTTGCCCATCCGAAGTGGAACAGGAAAAGGCACAGAGTACCTATTGGATCAAGATGGTGAAAGGGATTGAGCGACAGCCTTCCCTGATATTTAGCAGTGTTGTCACCCATAAGATATGCCGCATAGCCGTGGGCAAATTCGTGGAGCGAAAGAGCCAGAATAAGTCCCGGTATACTAAGAAGAAGTCCCATTATTCTTTCCATAGCAAGTCTCCTTAATCTGCGATGTCGTTTCGGATTATATCATCGTAGGTTTCTCTCTTTACAATTACTTTTGATTTGCCTCCCCTTACGCTTATCATAGCAGGCCGGGGGAGTCTGTTATAGTTGCTTGACATTGAATAGTTGTAGGCACCGGTAGACATTACCGCAAGGATGTCTCCGCTGTTAGCCTTTGGAAGATATGCATCCTTCATAATGATATCACCGGATTCACAGCATTTGCCGCATACTGTTACGGTTTCTTCCGGGGTGTCGTTTGCTCTGTTTGCAATAACTCCGTCATATTGTGCTCCGTAGAGTATATATCGGGGGTTGTCTGCCATACCGCCGTCCACGGAAACATATTTGCGGACATCCTTTATGTCCTTAATATTGCCAATTTTGTACAGAGTAATACCTGCATCGCCCACAATGGAACGTCCCGGCTCCATATGTATATGAGGGAGAGGTTCATTTGCTTTTTCACATATTCCTTTGATAACATCTGATACAGCTTTGATGTAGTCAGCGTACTCGATGGGTGTGTCTTCCTTTGTGTAGCTTATGCCAAAGCCTCCGCCCAAATCAAGAACAGAGAGGGGGAGGGCGTATTTTCTCTTTAATCCGATGTAGAGATTCATCATAATTTCTGCCGCACACTCGAATGGTTTCAAATCAAATATCTGGGAACCTATGTGGCAGTGAAGACCTATAACTCTGATGGACGCAAGGGCAGAAGCATATTTTGCAATATCCTCCGCTTCGCCGTTTTCGATGGCAAAACCAAATTTGGAGTCAATCTGTCCGGTACTGATAAATTCGTGGGTATGAGCTTCCACTCCCGGTTTAATACGGAAGATTACGTCCTGGATTTTGCCTTTTGACTTTGCAATTTCGTTTATCATATCTAGCTCGATAAAGCTGTCAACGGCAATGATTCCTACACTGTTTTCCACTGCCATAACAATTTCTTCATAGCTTTTGTTGTTGCCGTGGAAGCAAATGTTATGGGGATTAAATCCGGCTTTCAGTGCCGTGTAGAGTTCTCCTCCGGACACTACATCTGCACCCAGGTCTTCTTCCTTGGCAAGCTTATACATATATATATTGGAAAGTGCCTTGCTGGCATAATAAATCTTGCCGTTGCCGCCGTAGTAGGTATCAACCGCTTTTGTATATGCACGCATATTGCTGCGTATTCTTTCTTCATCCATCACATAGAGGGGAGTGCCGTATTCTTTGGCAAGCTCCACGGTGTCACATCCGCCGATTTCCAGATGATTAAGAGAATTTGTTTTAAAATTGTCAAGTATAAACATTGTAAACTCCTCCAGAATAATTACATATAATTATAGCATCTTTTTGCTTTCCTGTCAAACATTTGAATAAAACACAAAACGTATATGTTTTGTTGCAAAATAGTTTGACTTGAAAGACATAATATGGTAAAATTAACAATAATGCATAAAAATGTATTATATAATTTTGGATAAATGTGCATTTATCTAAAAAATCAAAAGCAAAGGATGGAAACCTAATGAACAAAAGCAAGATTATCAAAATCGGCGTAGCTGTGCTTATGCTGATTGCGGTAGTTGTTCTCGCTCTCACCGTGTCCAACGCAGGTATGGAGGGTATGGAGGACGCTACATCCAAGTACTTCGGTACTGTTGCGACAATCGCACCGCCGGTTATCGCTATCGTTCTGGCACTGCTTACCAAAGAGGTTTACAGCTCCCTCTTTATCGGTATTGTGCTTTCGGCTCTTTTTGCCACACAGTTTAATGTAGTAAACACTATTGATACCGTTATCAATGTTGGATTCATTTCCGCATTTGCAGGCAATGCAGGTATATTTATATTCCTCATTGCTCTTGGTGTCCTTGTTGCTCTTATCAACAAAGCCGGCGGCAGTGCCGCTTTCGGTGCATGGGCAAAGAAGAACATCAAATCCAAGGTTGGTGCACAGTTGGCAACCTTCGTACTGGGTGTTCTTATATTCATCGATGACTACTTCAACTGTCTTACAGTGGGCGGTGTTATGCGTCCCGTTACAGACAGCCACAAGATTTCCAGAGCAAAACTCAGCTATCTTATAGATGCCACTGCGGCTCCGATATGTATGATTGCTCCCGTTTCTTCATGGGCAGCTGCTGTTGCAGGCTATGCTGCAGAGGGAGAGGGTATGAGCCTCTTTATTAAGGCTATTCCCTACAACTTCTACTCACTTCTTACATTTGTGTTTATAATAGCTCTTGTTCTTATGAAGTTTGACTTCGGTCCTATGAAGAAGCAGAACGAGCTTGCACTCAAGGGACTTGAAGAAACAGTAGATAACGATATTGATGATGTTCCAAACCCCAAGGGCAAGGTAATTGACCTTGTACTTCCCGTAGTTGTTCTTATCATCTCCTGTGTGCTTTCCCTCCTCTATGTGGGCGGTTTCTGGAGCGGTAATGCTTCCATCACAGGTGCATTCGGTGATACCGATGCAACAGTTGGTCTTCCTATGGGTGGTATAATAGCTCTTGTTATTACCATAATATATTATGCAATAAGAGGTACAGTTTCCTTCAAAGAATCTATGGAGAGAATTCCTGCAGGCTTCAATGCAATGGTTCCTGCAATCCTCATCCTCCTCTTTGCTACATCGCTCAAGAACATAACAAACGATGTTCTCGGTATCGGTGTATTTGTTGACAAAGCAATGACCGCTGCTGCTCCCGGACTTGCTAACTTCCTTCCGGCAGTTATCTTCCTTGTGGCTTGTGTGCTTGCGTTCTCCACAGGTACTTCCTGGGGTACCTTCGGTATTCTTATTCCCATCGTTGTTCTTATCTTCCCCGAGGGCTCAAGCCTCCTTACAATCGGTATGTCAGCATGCCTTGCAGGTGCTGTTTGCGGAGACCACTGCTCACCTATATCCGATACAACAATTATGTCCTCTGCAGGTGCAAAGTGCAACCATCTGAACCACGTTACAACACAGATTCCTTATGCGGTGTTTGTTGCGGCTATATCCTTCATCGGATATCTTATGACAGGCTTTGAAGCATTAAGAAGCTGGTTTATCGTATTCCCTGTCCTTGTAATCCTTACAATCGCAGGACTCATTGTTGCCAAGAAATTATCTTCCAAAGAAGCATAAGTAAAAGCATAGTATCTTTAAGAAAGGAGTACTGTCATGAAAAAAATGTGCTTTATTGTCAATCCCCGTTCCGGCAAGGTGCAGATAAAACCGCATCTTATGGATGTATTACAGATTTTCAATGAGGCTGAATATGATGTAAATGTGCGCATTACCCTATACCGCGGTCATGCTATAGAGATTGCACAGTCTCTTCCCGAGGATATTGACCTTGTTGCGGTGAGCGGCGGTGACGGCACTCTTAATGAAGTACTGACAGGACTCCTTAAATCAGGCAAAAAGCTTCCCGTAGGGTATATCCCTGCGGGAAGCACCAATGATTTTGCCAATACCTTTGGTATTGCAACAGATCCTCTCAAGGCGGCAAAGCAAATAACAGAGGGCACGGGCAAAACCATAGATGTAGGAAACTTTAACGGCTCCAGATATTTTTCATATATAGCGTCTTTTGGCATATTTACCGCCGCTTCCTACAATACTCCCCAGATTACAAAAAATGCCTTCGGACACCTTGCGTATGTCCTTGAGGGTATGAAGGATATAACAAAAATTTCCCCATACAAGGTCCGTGTGGAAACCGATGACAGAATATATGACGGCAGGTATATATTCGGCAGTGTAACCAATACCACATCGGTTGGAGGAATAGTAAAGCTCGATAAAGAGCTTGTCAAGATGAATGACGGACTTTTTGAAATAGTTCTGGTAAAGTATCCTGCCAATATAAATGATATAAGTAAGATAATAATGGGTTGTACCAATTCCAATTTTTCCGATCCTGTTTTTGAATTTGTCAAATCCTCAAAGGTTAAATTTATCTTTGAAGGCAGCATAAGCTGGTCAGTTGACGGAGAGCAGGAAACCACAGGTACAACTGTAAATATAGAAAATTGTATGCACGCTGCGACAATAATCAGGTAGGTGAAAGTTAAGTGCTTACAAGCAAAGAGTATTTAAAGAATGTAATTAAACTTCTTGCCGATAAGGCAAGAGAGGAAGACTATATCGAAGACGAGCTTGTTATGATACCCGAGCTTGATGCTCCCGGTACAAAGTATGCTATGGACTGGCTCAAGGATGAGGATTTCAAAGCTACCTTCAAGGGCAACACAACAGGTTACTATCTTGGCCTTTGTGCAAATGCCATAGGCGGCGGTATGCTCTATGCCTCTGCCTGGGCGGATAATATGCGAAAGTTCGATGCACTGCGATATGATGAGCTCTACGACGGAAGTGTGTGGGAGAATATATTCATACTGGCAGAAGCTAATACCGATGCGGAAAAGACCGATTTCAGAGGTTTTGTTATCAAGCTTTTTGAAGTATGGGTTAAGAGCGTTTATGAGTATCTCTCTCTGGAAAATGCAGGGGACTACCTCATAGAGTCTATGAAGGCATTTTTCCTCATTGGTGCGGGAATTAAGCTGTGTGTGCTTGGATATTAAGAGATATTCTTTAGAGGGGTACGGCATACCTCTGAAACCCCGTTTTTTCGCGTGAAAATACGGAAAAAATAAAAAAGGCAAAACTGTAACGAACGCTGCAAAGACGGCGATTTTCGTCAGTTTTGCCTTTTCTCTTTTTGCTTTTTAACCACCGTATTTTTAATGTGGAATATTGAAAAAGTGTGTTAAGTGGCGGTGATGGGGTGTGGATTACAAAGCATCCGTAATAAATTGATTTTTGTTTTAACTGTTGATTTTTAATAGAATTTCTTTGATATTCTTTCTCGCAAATTCACTAAGCGAATAGGAGCGTATTCTCTCTTTGACGATATTTGGAATAATAAAGCCGTTAGAAGTCAATGCTGTGCAGCGATTAATTATGGTTTTGTTAGTAACGCCAAGCTTTTTGCTCAAATCTATGGGAGTGAATTCAAACATACAGTTGCTTGTGATATATGCCAGCAAATCCTTTTCCTTGGTGTGTAAATATGACAGGCTAACATCCAATTCATCATTTACAGATGTTTTTGACAGTTCACACACTTTGGATGAATAAAGCTCCATCATTCGCAAAAAATAGTCAATCCATATTTCAGGATGAGGTGGATTATCTCTGCCCGAATAGTAAAGGGCAGGAAGTCCCATTTGAAGAGAAGCATAGTATTCATCCGGATCGTAGGCAAAGTATTCCTCCAAAGATCCGATTCCGCCAAATCCATACTCGTAAAGATCCAGTATATATCCCGACATCAGTCTGGCGGTACGACCGTTACCATCTTCAAAAGGATGAATGGTAACTAACTGATAATGCACAACTGCCGCAATGATGAGTGGGTGGTCATCAGTTGTGTTTACATATTCTACAAGTTCATCAATCAGAGAGGGAATATCTGAATATTCCGGTGGTATATATTCCGGATTTCCACTTTCGGAGTCATATACTGCAAATAACATTCCCGGAGGCATTTGTCCGCGCAGACCAATTTTTTCTTTTGATGCTCCTTTTTCGACTATTTTTTGAATCTCCAACAGAAGCTCTTTGGAAAAGGGTTCTTTCGTTTTTAATTTTTCTTCAAGTACATTGAGAGCCATAAAATAGTTCCTTATTTCTTGCTCAGGTTTAAGAAAGTGTTTGTGTTCATCTCTTTCCACTGCTTCATTTGCCTGTGCTTCGCTTAAAGGGTTTCCCTCGATTTTGTTGGAGGCAAACGAACTTTTCTTTTTTGAATTTTTTCTGAGCTTGTTTCTTGTTAGCTGTGGCAATTCAACGGTTTTGATATAAAAACGGTTTTCGTCAATAGCAGTTATCTTCTTTAGTATGTTATTTGTAAGTGTTACTTTTATCATAAAATTATTCTCCCGTTAGTTTATAAATATATTATAACACATTAACAATAAAAATTCCACTATTTTTTCACTAATTTTTCACTATTTTTATCATTAGTGTAAGTACCGATGTTCTGCTTGGACGATAGGCAATATATTGAAGTAACAGGACTTACAGACGAGGAAATAGCTCATATACAGTGTATTATTAATGATATCCGTAAATAATACACATTTTTTCAAAAATTTCTCTTGCATTGACAGAAAAAGTATGGTATTATAATTAAGTACTTTGTACGCCGGTGTGATGGAATTGGCAGACGTGCGAGACTCAAAATCTCGTGGTGGCAACACCGTGTCGGTTCGACCCCGACCACCGGCACCAGAAAAAAGCACTTCTTCGGAAGTGCTTTTTTCAACGAAATAAATCCTTTCAGGATTTGTGAAATACCCTTCGGGCGTGAAATATTGCTCCGCAATGTGAAATACGCCTTGCGGCGTGTGGTTATTTCACATCAAGCACTCCTTGATATTTCACTTATAGACAGATTGTATTTACTATGTTATAGTAAAAGTGATGTTTTCGAAAGACATATTGATAATAAAACAATAAACCAAAAAGCAACGGATTGTTTTCCGTTGCTTTTGGTTTATATAGCATATATATAATTTTACGCTTTCTTTTCGCCCTTAAGCATAGCCCATACGGGACCGGAGATAAATACAGAGGAGTAAGTACCTGCTACGATACCAACGATAAGGGGAAGAGCAAATTCCTTGATGGACTGTACACCGATGATGTAGAGAACAACAAGTGTAAAGAGTGTTGTAAGAGAGGTATTGATAGAACGGCCAACTGTCTGCCAGATACTCTTGTTTACAACTTCGCCAAAAGCTACTTTCTTCATCATTCTGTTGTTTTCTCTTATTCTGTCAAAGATAACGATAGTAGCATTGATAGAATAACCGAGGATTGTGAGGATAGCTGCAATAAATGAAGTGTTAACGGGAACACGGAAGATTACATAGAAAGCTATCATAATGAGAAGGTCGTGAAGAAGTGCAATAACTGCAGCAATACCGGAGAGAACTTCAAAACGGAATGTGATGTAGAGGAGCATAAGGAGTGCTGCAATAGCAATGGATGTAGCCGCACTTCTCCAGAGTTCTTTACCGATTGTGGGGCTGATGCTGTCTACACTGAGAACCTTTGCACCCTTGTTTGTATCGGGAATAGTGTCCTTAACAAGTGTTGCCTGCTTATCGGAGAGGTATTTAGTCTTAACCATAACACCGTCTTCTGTCTTCTGAATTGTGGAAATTTTGATTTCCTTATCAATATCCTTGAATATTTTGGTGATGCTTCCTTCATCATACTTGAGTCCGGAAATAACGATTTCTGTACCGCCGGCAAAGTCAATATCTGTATTGAAGCCGCCGAATGCAAAGTAGGATACAATACCTGCTGCGATTATAACCAAAGAGATTACGATAAAAATTATTTTCTTTTCTACTATATTAAACATTTTTTGCTACCTCCTTGTATGCACAGTAGAGCTTGGGATTCTTTAAGTTGAATCCAATGAGCTGACGGAGTAAGAATCTTGTAACAATAATTGCTGTGAACATACTTACTACTGTACCGATAAAGAGTGTGATTGCAAAGCTCTGAATAGTACCTGTACCGAATACATAGAGAACGGCTGCAGCAATAACAGTTGTTACATTGGAGTCTAATATTGCGGTAAATGCTCTGTGGAAACCGGAATCTATGGATGCACGGATTGTCTTGCCGTTGGAGAGCTCTTCCTTAACTCTTTCGAATATAATTACGTTTGCGTCAACTGCAGTACCGATGGTGAGGATAACACCAGCAATACCGGGGAGTGTAAGGTTGATGCGGAGTGCACCAAGAATGAGGCATACAACTGATACATAACCAATAAGGGATATGCAGGACATAAGACCGCACATTCTGTACATAATTATCATAAAGAGCATTACAAGAATAAGACCGATGAGTGCAGCGGTGAGGGAGTTGGAAAGTGCCTTTTCACCAAGAGTTGCACCAATTGTTCTGGATTCTGCAAGCTTAAGTGAGAAGGGAAGCTTACCGCCCTGAATCTGGCTGGCAAGAGTCTTAGCTTCTTCGTTTGTAAAGTCACCTTCGATATAACATTCGCTGTCTGCAATCTGCTGGCTTACTCTGGGAGCAGATACAACTGCGTTATCCAGAACAATCTGAATGATGTTCTGTCCTTCTCCGAGCTGGCTTATTCTGCCTGTTGCTTCAGCGAATTTCTTTGTACCGTCATTTGTAAAGGTAAGAACTACCTTGTATGCATTTGTACCGTCGGAAATGGGACCGTATTCAGCTTTTGCAGCCTTAACGTCGTCACCTTCAAGAACTACATTGTTTTCGTGGTCTGTAAACGAGAGCTTTGCAGTCTTTCCGAGAAGTTCTTCTGCATTTTCGATATCTTCGCCGGGGATAGATACCTTGATTCTGTTTTCGCCGTGTTTAACTACTGTAGCCTCAGTGTAACCCTGAGCGGTAAGTCTTGTCTGGAGTACCTGCTGAGCAGCTTCGATATCTTTGTCTGTAACCTCGATTTTGTCGTCAGCGGCTTCGAAAACAAGTTCGGAACCTCCTGCAAGGTCAATACCTCTTCTGATACCGTGTTCTTCGTCAAGTACATTGTGGATCTGTTTGCCGCCTATCTGGAGACCAAAAGCCGCAATGTATGCTAAAAATGCAATTACAACTACTACAATTGCAAATTTACCGATGCTTTTTGATGTCATCATATTCATCCTTTCTTAAATTTAAAATTTATATTTGAATGTATTACCGATATGGTTTACATATCAAATTCTCAAAAAAAAGCTTGTACTCTTAAATGATGTATATATGTCCTGCAGATTTCCGGGTTTTCCTACACCGTTCTTGCCCGAAAGAGCCATAACAGAAAGGTCCGCTTCGGGAGTAAGTGTGGGATTGTCAGGAAAAATCTCAGGTTTTTTCATCCAGGAAACAACCCTGATGCCTGTATTTGCTTTCATCGAATGAGGAAGCTTTGGGGAAAATTCAAGGTAAAGATTTACAGCAAAAAACTGTGTATTACGGTTTCCGTCCTCGGACACGCACACAAGTGTGCCTAAGGAAGAAATCACCATCAGAATACACAGGGTAATTGCTATATGTTTAAAAAATGTATTTTCCCTTGTCATTGGCTTGCTTTTCCTTATTATCTGCGTTTTTTCTTTTTCTTTCTGCCTGCAGTGTTGACGCCGGCTACACCGCCCAAAGCGGCAATGAAAGCACCCAATAAAAGAGTAGGTACAATTCCGCGGTCGGAAATGTGGCTTCCGAATACGGCAATGCCGAGTATTACTCTTATGGCAGAGCATATAAGTCCCGAAAGGGCACCGTGGAGATAACCCAGAGTGCTTGCTCCTTTTGATGCACAGAACCCTCCCACAATAAGCGAAAGGGCAGAAAGTACATTCACCCAGGACTCAAGTGAGCTTTCCGGCATAGAGCTGTATGTGTACGCCAATGCCAGAAATGCAAAACATATTATGAGAAATATGTACGCAAAAACCACAGAACGCAATATGGCAACAATACTTTTTGAAAAGTTGAGATTTGCATTTGTGCTGTGGGTTTCAGCTTGTTTAATCATAAATCCACCTCCGATTATTACAAGAATATTCGGAGGTGATGGGTTTTATTCCTCTGTGGGAATATCGTACTTAGCTTCCTCGTCGTACTGAGCTTTGCTATCGGGAGCAGGCTTGAGTACTTCGCTCACGGAAGTACGCTTGAGTGTCATTGTGGAGAGCTGTCCTGCTTTTCCTGTTTCTATGCATATGGAGTCATCCTTGATAGAAACAATTTTGCCGATAATTCCGCCGATTGTAAGAATCTTGTCGCCAACAAGAAGTCCGTCGAGCATCTGTTTTGTAAGCTTATCGCGTTTCTTCTGAGGTCTTATAATCATAAAATACATGATTGCGAAAAGAATTATAAATG
>JAZPXS010000211.1:0-13807 GCA_045543775.1 Clostridia bacterium | reverse complement strand
TTATAATTTGAAAAATAATTTTTATGGATGTGTATTATGAGAAAGAAAATATACAGTATTATTGAGCCTATTGGCAACGAAAATAAATTAAGCAACATTTATGATTTTATAATGATGACAACTTTTGTTGTTAGCATAATTCCTCTTGCATTTAAAGAAACAAATGCCTTTTTTCAATGGATTGATTATATTACTGTTAGCATTTTTATCTTAGACTATCTTTTGAGATTATTAACTGCTGATTATAAACTCAAAAAATCAGTTGCTTCATTTTTTGTGTATCCGCTTACCCCTATGGCAATTATTGATTTGATTTCTATTTTACCATCAGTAACAGTGTTAAATAGTAGTTTTAGATTGTTAAAACTCTTTAGGTTATTAAGAACATTAAAGGTCTTAAGAGCTTTTAAATTTTTAAGATATTCCAAAAGTTTTGACATAATTTCCAATGTTTTCAAAAAACAGAAAAAGGTCTTATCTGCTGTTGCGACAATGGCTGTAGCGTATGTCTTAATATCAGCTTTAGTTATTTATAATGTTGAGCCTGAATCTTTTGAAACGTTTTTTGATGCAATATATTGGGCAACAATATCATTAACAACAGTAGGTTATGGAGATATTTACCCCGTGACAACCATAGGTAGAATTGTTACTATGATTTCATCTGTTTTTGGCATTGCCATTATAGCATTACCCTCCGGTGTCATAACAGCCGGTTATCTTGAAGAGATAAACAAAGAAAATCATCAATAACATTAACTTAAATTCATAACTCCGAGTAGCATTAACTACCCGGAGCTATTCTTTTATGCTACCTTATCAATTCCCACCATAAACTGCTCAAAGTCAATATTAAACTCAATATTCAGTTTGTATCCTCTGCTGACTTCAACCCGTTTAATTAAGCAGTTTACAATCATTTTCTTCTTTTCAAAGCTTGCTTCGTCATAAAGCTCTGCCCAAGAAATCAGCTCATCAAAGCTATCTGTTAAGTTTTTGAGTACACTCTCACCGTCAGCAACATCCTTTTCAGCATCGGAAACCAAAGACAAAAGCCTGCTGCATTCTTTCTCCGATTCACCAAGCAGTTCCGAAAGAGTATCAGCCGAAAAAGAACTATCACCCTTGATTGCCTTAATAACCTCGGATTTCAGAATAGTAAGATTTTCAAACTCTTTGCCGTAAGCTGCCTTTAACATAGAGTACCTTGCTTTTCTTGCTTCAAGCTCGTTAGCATATCGTGACATAACAACATCATTTTTGGATACACCTTTCATCTTTTTGAAAATGCCACGGACAATCTCATCAATCAAATCATCAAGAATGTGCAGAGTGTAACCCGATTGACCGTCGCACTCCGTCTGTTTTCTACTTTTACCGTAGCAGGCATACCTTATTCGTTTCGTTGTATCAACAGAACCGTCTTTTCTTTTACGGTATCTTCCGCTTGTTGTAAGATTCAGCCTTGAGCCGCAGTGCCCACAGTAAACCTTGCAGGAGATAAAAGATTTACCTTTGGTGTTAAGAGGGACTGTGGGATTTTCTTTCTTCCTGTCCGAACGCTCCTTCATAATCATCATAGCTCTTTCAAACTGTTCAGGCTTTATTATCTGCAGTTCGGGTATGACCTCTGAACGTGAATCACCACTGCGAAGTACACCCGTATAAGTCAGGTTGCATAGAATACCTCTTATCGTAGCCTCATGCCACATTTTACCTGTTCTTGCTCTGTAACCATTATTGTTTAGCCACGTTGTAATTCTGTGTGCCCCATAACCCTCAGTAGTGTATTTGTCAAAGATGATTCTAACAACAATAGCTTCATCGGGATTAACTTTCAAATCATAAAGCTCATGCTTTCTCTTATTAAATCTACCGCTTTTCACAAGATCATATCCAAAGGCGGCAACGCCGCCCTTGAAGTGACCTGCTTCAACCAACTGACCAAGACTTGTTTTTGTTCGTACTGATGTTTTCTCACTTTCACCGTCAGCCTGCCAGAATCGGATATAGTTTAATAGTTTGTCAATGTGATTATCAAATCTCTGTTCGCCCTCTTGGGTACTCCATACTTCAATTCCGTTTTTAACAAACCACTCAACAACAAAAGGTGTTTCATCTGCTATTCTGCCGATACGGTCAAACATAAACACAAGCAGAATATCAAACTGTTTTTTCCTTGCAAGTTCTTTTATGATTTGAATTTTGTCACGGTTCTCTGCTCTTATCTTATGACCCGATACACCGTCTTCCTGTTCCTCGTAAAGAATATCCCAACCCATTTCACTTGCGAATTTATGACAAGCCTTTCGTTGCATCGGGATATCAGCTTCATTGTTTTTGTCATAATCAACCTGCTTACCCGTTGAAACTCGATAAAGACAGCACACTCGCTTTGACATTAAACCGCCTCCTTGATATTTTTCTTCAGTTTAATATCAGGGGCATCACTTTGTCGAATGTGTGAATCGCCGAGTAAAATTTCTTTCAGTCGAGTTAAGATTTCTTTGTCAGGCTTCTCGGAAAATGTTGCAACAACTTCGTGACCTTTAACGGTGAATCTGTATTCGCCACGGTTGTCGGTGCTGAACCAATGAAAAAACATTTTCAGTTTTCTTCTTATGTTTATCATCACTCCTTTCATCTGTCTCTACCTCGCTGTCGTTCAAGATAGCGGCAGTAATGCTCGATTGCTTTGATAACAAAATCTTTATTCGACTTCGGTGTCGGTCTGCCTTTTATATATTTCTGAAACAACTCAGTAGGAATACTGACGGTATCTTTCTGATTTGCTTTCAGTTCAGACATTATGTTGAACACTGTATCGCTGTCGAGTTCACCTTCTTCCGAAAGTTTACGCATACGTTGTGCCTGCGGAAATGATGGTGTTACCTCATCGCTGTCATACATCGAATAAACCATCTGTTGTTCTTCGTGTGTCAGATATGAAAGCTCAACCGCAGGTCGCATAGCAATTCTGTTTTCATCAACTAGGTTAAGCAGTTCAGAGATAAGATATGTCAGACGGATATAGTGGCGGATTGTTTCTCGACTGTCACCGCTTTGTTCGGATAACTTTTGAATTGATGTTTCACCCTTTAACTTCTGCAACACTGTTGCAGAAGTTGGCTCATCTAAATCAGTTCGGTAACCTTGTCGCTTCATTGCATCAAGTTTCAATTTGTAAGCGATACCTTTTTCGCTCGGCAGGATATGTTCGCGGTGGCAAAGGTTAGAGTCAATCATTGCAACTAATGCTTCATCATCGGATAAGTTGTTGATGAGAACGGGTGCAGTTTCGTAACCGAGCTCGTTTAGAATTTGTAGACGGCGGTTGCCGCAGACAATCTCATATTCATTTGTGTCGGGTAGTTGTCTGATGACAATCGGGCTGAGTAAACCGAACTGGCTGATACTCTCACGAAGCTTCTGCATATCTTCATCCTCCTTGACGGTGAACGGAGAGTTAGTCATCGGTTTAATCAAATTAATTTTTACATTGTCCATTGTTACTTTAGTTTCAAATACTTTCATAATTATAATTCCTTTCTTTGTTTAAATTTTTTCTTTAAGGGTTTCAGGGAATTCTCCCTGACAAGCGAATTTGTCCGTAAGGATTCAGTGCTTGCTAAGACTGATGACACGGCATCAAAAAGTCTTGGCAAGCGGATTTGAATATACAAATCCATTGCTCGCTAAGACAGATGCCATTTAATTTTTACTGTTGCGGTTTCGCAACGTATGTTTCTGTTTCTTTGCAAACTCACTTGCAGCAGAGCGTCGCTCTTTACTGTACGACTCTGTGAGTCTGAAACAAAATCTTCCTTTCTCAATCTCAAACATCAGTCTTCCGTCTTCGGAATCGTCAACCAGCTTACACAAGTCCGGATGTTTTTCTGAATAAGCAGACAAACGATTTTTTAAATCAGTGTTGTATGTTGACACTGTGATAATCGGACTTGCTTCATCAAAAAATATTTCGGTTGTCTTCTGAGATTTCTTCAAACCTGTTTTCAAAACATAAACCTCCTTTCCAAAAAATAATTTTTTAAAAGGCGGCTTTTTAAATGATTTTTCATAACTGAACAACTGTAAAAAGAAAGTTTCATCCGACAGAAATTTTTGAAACGATGCAGCTATAAATCAAACACTCTCCAATTTGATTTTTGCATTTTCTACAGTTCTGAAATTAATTTGAGCAAAACAAAAAAAGCCGTCACACAGACAGCATCAATCGGCGGGAGCATTGCTCTCGCTTTTACAAATGATGTCTTATGTAACGGCTTTGAAATTTTAAACAATCTCAAAGGCATACTGTTTTCTAATCCCGCATCACCAGAAGCATTAGCCACGTACAGTATCAACAAAGGTGAGGAGTGCGATAAATTTCGCTTAGCATATCGCCGGCTTTAGGCGGATTCATATCCGCAATCAACCACATCGTTATTCAATTGTCAAAAACATTTTAACTTACTATACCATATAGAACATTTGTTCGTCAAGAGGCTTTTTAAAAACTTGTATCGCTTGTCAGAAACAGTAGTGTGTGCTAAAATACATCCATACATCAGTGAACATAAAATGTCAGGAATTTTTGTGTCGTCATCTTTATAATGAAATCACACAAAGGGGTGAACGATTTGGATTGGGTTACAGGTATACAGAATGCAATAAACTATGTTGAAGAACACCTTACCGATGAAATTGATTTTGATCTGGTTTCAAAAGAAGCTGCTTGTTCTAACTTTTATTTCCAAAGGATTTTTAGTATACTATGCGGAATCACTCTTGGTGATTATATCAGAAGCAGACGTCTTACACTTGCCGGCAATGAGTTGTGTGCTGCTAATACCAAAGTAATTGATGTTGCACTTAAATATGGTTACGAAAATCCTGAAAGTTTTACAAGAGCATTTACAAAGTTTCACGGTATAACTCCATCTGAAGCTAAAAAGGATGGCTCAAAACTCAAATCCTTTTCTCGCCTTTCTGTGAAAATCACATTAAGCGGAGGCAATATCATGGACTACAAAATCATTGAAAAGATGCATTTGACATTATCGAAAAAGTGGAAACACATACTGTTGATAATTCAGAAAATGCCAAGAGCATTCCTGATTTTTGGACTCGTTCACACAAAGACGGAACAGTAAAAATGCTGACAGAATTAACAATAGACAGAACTTTTATTTTCGGAGTGTGCTACGGAAATCATTCTGAAGATGCAAAGACATTTGATTATTCAATTGCAGCTAATTGCGATAGCAACACAGCAATTCCTGAAGGTTTCAAAAAAAACACTATTCCTGCAAGAACGTGGGCTGTGTTTGAATGTAAGGGTGCTATGCCGAATGCAATGCAGGATATGTGGCACAAAATTGTTTCAGAATTCTTCCCGACATCAGGTTATGAGCCTACCTATGAAATGGATATTGAAGCTTATACCGAAGGAAATATGAGCAGCCCCGATTACCGTAGTGAAATATGGGTGCCGGTTGTAAAAAATTAAAAATTATCGCAATGACAAAATCCATACAAGTTGATGAAAATCTTCTTGTATGGATTCGACTTTTTTAAATCAACTAATTATAAAGATTTTACTAATAGTCACTCCCGTGTTATAAACTCAATCCCATTTCTTTCATTTTCTTTATCAATCTTTTTGCTCGGAACATCAGATAATTGTGTCCCATTTCGCCCAAGAGAATATACCAATTCAGCTCGTTGCACAGAGCATAAAGTTCGACCTTTAAATCGCAGTATTTTGAGGTCGGATTTCTTCTTTTATACTCATCATAAAGTTTGAGCTTTTCGCCAAAACCGAGTGTCAGGCAGAATATCTCATATTCGGGTTCTGCCCACAGCATATCAAACGGGTCTACCGCACCTGCAAGCTCGGATTTCCAAAAATCAATTATCAGATTCGGCATCCAAAAATCGCCGTGACAAAGGCAGGCAGTGTTGTTTGTAACGCTGAATATTTCATCAAAATTCTTGCTGATAAGCTCAACCGCTTCCATAATCTCGGCTTCAATCTCGTTTTTCTCAAACTTTGCTTTTGTAAAGGCGTAAATATCTGCAAAATAATCTTTGTAATACTCCGCCCAAGTGTCATAAACGGGATTATCGTATTTGCCGAATTTGTCATCATGCACGCTTTGTGCGTTCATAAGCGCATCTATAATGCTGTTTCTGAGCCGTTTCCGTGACGGAATAAAAGCAAGATATTTGCTTTTTCCACTCATTCCTTTTATGTAATCCATTCCGAGATAAACGGTGTCATTTTCACGGTAGAGGAAATAGGTTTTCGGAACTTTATATGAAACCTTGGAAGAAAGAAAATCAAGCATATCCTTCTCCTTGCGAATTGCATCATAAAATTTGCTCGTTTTAACAGCAATTTCATAAGGTTTGGTTGTGATTTTTACAAGATAAACACTTCCGCTTGCACCCTTGCCGACAGCATGGATTTTGCTGACCTTCGTGTTCATTTGCTTTTCAACAACCGATTTGATTAAATCTGTATTCATAGAAATTATCCTTTCGGATTATATCAAAATAAATCCCATCAGCAGACCGCCTGCAAATCCGGAAATATGCTCCCAAGCGGTTGCTTTGCCCATAAACATTCCGCCGACTGTGTAAACTGCCAAAACTATCAATGCTATTGCCGGTACGGGAGAAAAGAAAACCGTTCCGTTTTTAACGGCAAGCATAACAAATACGGCAATCAAACCGTAAATTCCCGTTGATGCACCTTCGCCCTCGTGGAGCTTATAAACAAATGCCATATACAAGCCCGATATGAACGCAGAGCCGATAAAGCAGAGTGCGGTTTTTAACGAGCCGAGCTGAGATTCAACGGCATATCCGACAATGAGGGTTGCGGTTACATTCGAGATGATGTGCCACGTTCCGATATGGAGGAGTGATGACGATACCAGTCGCCATACTTGTCCTTTTTTGATTTTCTTTTCGGACAGATGCAGAGCGTGGTTTATGTAGCCTTTGTTGTGTCCTGACCACAGTTTTTCTTTAAGTGTTACTGTTTCTATTTTGGGGATGATAATAAAATTATCAAGGATGAATATTACAAAAATCAACGCACAAAAAGTTATTGTAAATATCGGCATGGCAATTCTCCTTTTGTATTTTGCAGCTGATTATAATTTAATTTTATCAACATAACAATAATTTGTCAAAAGCTTTTTAAAAACCTGTCATAGCCTCTTTTCATCCTCTTTGCGTTGTTTGCTTGAACGGATTGCATAAGGTATTCCGAAGCCAAGAGCACCACCGATGATTGCACCGCTGAGCATAAAGAGCCACCAAAGAGGATTTTTCTTTTCTTCCTCTTCTTCAATATCTGCTATGATAACTTTTTCTTCGATAACGGTCGAAACATCAACTGTTTCGGTGTAGGTTTCGCCGAAATCATCTTCATAGCTTATCGTGATTGTACCTTCGACCTTGCCGAGATTTTCATTGCTGACACGAAGATTTACGCTTCCGGTTTTGCTTTCGCTCTGAAGAATTTCACCGACAAGAACCGTGCCGCCGCTGTCAAGACCTTTGACGTCAATATCAATCATTGCATTATGAATTGTGCTTTTGCCTGTGTTCATAAGATTTATACTGACGGTTACGGTTTCGCCCTGAATTGATTTTGATGGAAGCCTAGCGGAATCGTATTTCAGCATCACGCTCTGTTTGATATTAACTCTGATTGTATCGCTTGCAGAATAACCCGAATGATTTGAGTCCTCATATTCCATTGAAAGAGTCAGAGGATGTTCACCCGTTTTTGCTGTGTGAACGGCAGTTAATCCGACAGCCCATACGTAAGTGGCGTTTGCAGCAATGCTCTTTACATAAGCGGTACCCATGCCATCCGTTTTGAGTTCACCGCTTTCATCCGCAAGTGAAAGCTTTATGTTACTTACCGACTTTGAAGGACTTGTGTTCTTGATTGTGATGTTAACTTTTCGGCTTTCGCCGGGAATGATACTATCATTTTCAACGGTATAACCCGTAACCATAAGTCGGGGTTGAGAAGTGTCCTGCGGTACGGTAGTTGTTTCAATCTCTTTTTTACCGATTACGTTGAGATTGATTACATCAGATGATGAAACGCTACCCGCTTCACTTTCGAATTCGCACATTATGTTTACAGCGTGATTGCCGTCTTCGGCAGTTTCTGAAATCTTGACATCAATATCCCACGTTACGGATCTTTTTGCATTAAGTCTGTCAACATAACCCGATGCAACCCCAACAGGAACAATATCTTCGCTTGAATCGGAGAAGGTCAGCTTCATGTTTCTAACATAATCGGTTTTGCTTTTGTTTGTGAGAGTGATTGATATTTTTGCCGTGTTACCTGCTTTGAGTTCACCATCGGTTTTGTAATCTGTAACCATAACTTTTGGTTGTGAGGGTAATTCCTCTGCGAAAGCTGTGGTCAGCGGTGCAAGGCAAAACAGCAAGCACATTATTAAACTGAATATTTTTTTCATAGAAATTATAACTCCCTGATATTTTCAACAATGCTGTTCTTCATTTCCTTTTTGATTTTTGCATACAAGTTGATGCTGCAAATCAGGAAAAGTACGGCGATAATCAGCATTGCCTGCCATATTTCAAAGGTAAGGCTCTGATCTTTGAAATACGCAACAACTCCTATATGACCGATTATATAACCGACAAAACCTGCCGAGCAACCCCACACAAACATTGAAAGAAGCTGGCGGATATAAGACTGCGTGATTTCTTTTGCAGATGCACCTACTGCTCGCAATGTGCCGATTTCACGCTTGCTCTCCCTTATCTTTGCGGTGAGTGAATTATTGACAATGCTTGCACAGATTGAGAAGAAGAGAACAACAATTGAAATCAGGCAGATAAACAGCGTCTGTATGTTTTCACGTGCATCTTGGTTTTGCTCAAACCCCGAATAATAGCGGAAATTAGTTCCCGAAACAAGGCTGTTAAGGAAGGTGCTTGCAAGCTCATCCGTCTCTTCTGTGACTTCGCTTTTGGAGTCGATCAGCAATTCTTCGTACGGCAGATTTATTCCTGTTATCGCATCCATTCCTTGTATGGTGGTGACAATACTGAGTTCATCGTGACAGCTCATATAATCGCCGAAAGAAAATGGGGAAACAATCGCTCCGATTTTGACTTCTTTTTCATTTATTGTAACATTACCAAACTCTTCTTTGCCTTCACTGGAATAACTGAAGCTTGTTGCTTCTGAATTAAGCATTTTCAGTTTAAGTTTATCTCCCGCCTTGTAATCGAGGGTTGTCAGAGCAAAAATCTCTCTTTTTTCTCTGTAAAAGCTATCGGGTAAATTATCAACATCATTTACACCGTACATAGACAAAGAGCCGTCTTTATTCAGTATGAAATCAAAACCTATTCTTTTGGGTGCTACAAGAATTATTTCTTCGCCCGAATTGAGCTTATCAATATTGATTTTGCCGTCGATTATTTCAAACCGCTTAAGATTTTTATCAAATAATATTTCATCAAAAGCCTTAATCTCGGAACGGAACAGTTCGTTTTCTGTATTGGCAATAGATTTGAGTTCTTTATACTGTTCGTTTTCGCCTTCGGCAAACCAATATTTTTTAAGCGTTTCAACATCCCTTTTCTCTTCTTCTAACAGTGCCGACAGACCATTATCGTGATTTATGGTATATCGAATTCCCTGCCATGAAAGAGAGAGTAACTCCATATAATCGGAATATTCCTCAGTTTCTATAAATGAGAGGTAGCTTTTACTTCCGTACATTGAGCCAAAAAGCGGAAATGAGGCAAGCTCATTAAGTTCAGCAGAAGAAATGCCGCCTGTGAGATTGGGCATGTTTACAAAGTTTGAGGACATCGGATAACCGCCACGAGTTACTTTATAATCTCCGATGTTATAAACATCCCAACCCGAATTGTTAAGCTCTGTTTTCAGTATTGAAAAGCCGAAGCAGGTGAGCAAAATCGTGAGTGCAAGAATAATGCTGACACCTATTTGCTTTGCCTTATAGAATTTGATACTGCGCTTTGCAAGGAGCTTGGGTGCATTGAAAACCTTTTCCTGTTTTATTTTTTTGCGCTTCATTTTTCTGCTCAAGTCAATATTACGTATTGCCTGCATCGGCGAAACACGTGCGGCAAAAACAAGGGGAATGAGAGCAGAAAGCATAACACAGGCAACGCTTACAACTGTTGTGCCGATAAGAACAAACAGATTTGGCAGGAAGATAAAGCTGCCGCCCATAATTTTCGCAAACAGCCACACTCCAAAATAAGAAAATGCAACACTTACTGGTGCACAAATAAGTGTGATAATAAAAGCCTCTCTGCCGAAGATATTTATAATCTGACGTTTGGTTGTGCCCACAGCACGAAGCAAACCTATCTGACGGCGGCGTTCCTGTAAATTGGTTGTGAATGCGTTTATGATTCCCATACAAGAAGCTAACAACAGCACAACCGCAAGCACTGCAACAACGGAAACATTAGTGAAAATCGCAAGCGTTGATCCGTACCACTCGGCAACGTGAGTCATACTTCTTGATACGGTTTTATCCGGATCAAAATTCTCATAAACCTCGAAAAGAAAATATTCGTTGAAAGGGGTTTGCTTATAAATATTTCCGTGAGGGTCTTTCTTTTCTATAGTTTCTTTTATAGCATCCTCAGTGGGATTGTAGTAAAGTGCAATATTTTCTTTTCCGCCTGCATCGAGTGGCTCTTTTTCGCTTACAAATGCTGCAGCCATCGGAGCATTTTCGGGTCCCATACCATTAAAATTTTCAATATGGGCACGCTTGTCTTCGAGAATGCCTACAAGCTTATATGTTTTTTCGTTAGCTTGCGGTAAATATGCTTCACCGTCTGCCGTAAGAACGGAAAGTGTAATCTTCTTACCTGCCTTCGGCTCAATTCCGAGCCTTATCGCAGCGTCAGCTTCAAGGGCAATTTCACCCTCGTTTTCAGGGTATCTGCCTTCAATAACGGTTACATAGTAAAGCTGTTTTGCATCTTCATCCAGCCAAGCAATCGGTGTGCCTTTGTCCTGCTTTTCTTCGTCGGTATAGCCGTAGCCGATAATATGACCGTAACCGTATTGTTCTATATAGCCGTCCTTTTTGCCTTGCTCAATATCTATATAGTCCTTGGGCTGATAAAAATATCCCCAAAAATTTCCGGATTCACGGCGTGCCTGCTCTTCTCTTGAGCTTTGAAAGCACGATATAAAGAACAGTGTTCCGCTTGAAAAAATCATTGCAAGCAGTATGCCGATTATCATTAAGGTGTACTGCTTTCTTCTTGCTTTTAAATTGCCAAAAGCTAATTTATTTATAGTCAGTTTTTGTCGTTTCATTGCTTAAACTCCCGCCTTTGTGTCACGAACGATTTTACCGTCTTCAATCGAGATGATTCTCTCTGCTTGCTCTGCTACATTGAGATCGTGGGTTACAAGGATAAGGGTGATTCCGAATTCTTTGCTGACATATTTGAGAAGTGAAAGCACCTCACGTCCGCTTTTGCCGTCAAGGTTACCCGTAGGTTCATCGGCAAAAAGAATAGAGGGTTTGTTTGCAAGTGCACGGGCAATGGCGATTCTCTGTTGCTGACCGCCCGAAAGCGCTGACGGAAGATGTTCAAGTCTGTCTCCAATTCCGAGAACATCAACAACCTTATTGATATATGCCTCGTCAACCTTTTTCTTATCGAGCATAACGGGCAGAACAATATTTTCATATCCCGTAAGTTCCTGAACAAGGTTATATGCCTGAAAAACAAAACCGAATCGTCTGCGGCGGAGAACGGAAAGCTGATTGTCGTTATATCCCGAAAGCTTTTTGCCGTTATAAATAACATCGCCGCTTGTAGGATTTTCAAGACTGCTCAGAACGTGGAGAAGTGTTGATTTACCCGAGCCGCTCGGTCCTGTTATTGCACAGAATTCACCCTGCTCAAAAGCAACGGTTATTCCGTCAACGGCATTGACAATGTTTTCACCGCTTAAATATTCTTTTCTTAAATCTACGCATTCGATGATATTCATAAAATTACTCCTTTTCATCTTTGATGAGTTCATTATAAACGCGTATTCTTTCAAAATCGTGACAATAACCTTACAATTTCGTAAGATAAGAAAAAACTATAAAACCCGAAGCGGTGTCCTCGGATTTTATAGTTTAATATTGGCATTAATAATTGGAAAACACGCAGTAATCTTTAATCCGTCTTTGCCGTTTTCAGCGGTAACGGTTGCGTGATGTTTTTCAAAAACAGCTTTTGAGATTGCAAGACCAATACCAACACTTTCGGGTGTGGCATTATCTGCACGGTAAAAACGGTTGAACAAAAGCGGGAGCTGTTCTTTTGGCACTCCGCCGCCGTTATCTTCAATAACAATCGTAACCGAGCCTTTGCTTTTTGAAACAGAAACGGTGATTTTGCCGTTAGCTTCGGTATGCTCACAAGCGTTTTTGATAATGTTTCCGATAGCTTCAGCCATCCATTCCTTGTCGAAGCGAAAAACTGCCGTGCCGCTTATAATGAATTCTTTTTCTAGGAACAACGGTTTGAAATTTCCGATAATTTCACCAATGATTTCATCAAGACTGTGTTCTGTGAAATCCATTGTATAAGCATCACTTTTGATTTTCTCAAGCTTTAAAAGATTGAAAACAAGGCTCTCCATTTTTGCAATAAGCAGAAGCTCTTTTTCTGTGTAGGGAGTAGGTGTTGAACTCTGCTCCATTTCACAGTAAAGACGAAGTCCTGCAAGCGGAGTTTTGAGCTGATGCGAAATGTCCGCAACAAAATCAGCGTTGCTTTTTGCCTGCGATGCCGAGTTGCTTTTTTCAAGAAGCAACAAATTTTCAAGCTCGGCAACGGCATTCTGAAGCCTTGCAAAATTGCTGTCAGCAGTGCTGTATTCTGTTTTTTCTCCACCTTCGATGAAGCTTTCAATATTTTCTTTGAGATTGTTAATCTGTTTGTTTTTATTTGCGTTAAATATGATTAAACTTATTGTTGCTAAAAATAAAATAACGGTTATGCAAATCAAGAAAGGAATCATTTTGAATCCTCCCATCTGTAACCGATGCCTCTTACGGTAATAATGTGACCGCTTCCGATTTTATCACGCAGGCGACTCATATGAACAGAAAGAGTGTTATCGTCAATGTAGTTTCCATCGCTGTCCCAGATGTTCTGCAGAAGCTGTGAACGGGTGACGATAATTCCGCTGTTGCGGATAAGCACGGAAAGAATCTGAAATTCCGTGGGAGTCACAAAAATATTTTCGCCGTTTTTTCGCACAGACATATTGAGTGTATCAATTGTTATATCATCACTGTTGTAAATCGTGGCGGCCGATGTTCTTCGGAGCAATGCACGGATTCTTGAAAGAAGTTCACGGAGCTTGAACGGTTTTGTGACATAATCATCCGCACCTGCATCAAGACCACGCACAATCTGAATCTCATCATCGCAGGCTGTCAGAAACAGAACAGGAACATTATTGCCTGCCGCACGAAGCTCGGTGCAAAGATCAAGACCGTTGCCGTCAGGGAGCATAACATCAAAGATAATTAAATTGAATGAGAAAAAATTCATCAGCTCTCGGGCTTTCATACAGTTATCCGCACTGATAACCTCATAACCTTCGCCCTGCAGAACTTCGGTCAATCCGTCACGCAGAAACGAATCGTCCTCAACGAGCAATATTCTCTGTTTCATTTTTTCACCCCTCAGCGGTTACTTGAAATTATATTTTTATTATAAAGGT
>JAZPXS010000210.1:0-13067 GCA_045543775.1 Clostridia bacterium | reverse complement strand
GCCGCAACCTTTTTTTCAATAGAAAAGCATGTTACCTGACGGCTGCCGCTGCGTACCGCAGTCCGGGCAACATCCATGGCAGCATTGCCTGCACCGATAATGGTGACTCTTTCGCCCAGTTTATATACACCGGGATTATTGAGATAATTTATTGCAAAATGAACATTTCCAAAAGTTTCACCTTTAATATGCAATGTGTTGGGACGCCACACTCCCGTACCTATGAAGATAGCCTTGTAGCCGTCACGGAACAAATCGTCAACGCCGATAGCATCACCAATACGGATGTTTGGACGGATTTTTATGCCCTTTAGTTCTATATGACGGTACTGAAGGTCATCAAGCACAGCTTTTGGTAATCTAAATTCCGGTATTCCGTGGCGCAAAACGCCCCCGATTTTGTCTTTGCTTTCAAAAATTGTAACCTGATACCCATAGCGCGCGAGGATGATTGCAATAGTAAGACCTGCAGGTCCGGAGCCGACAATAGCCACCTTTTTGCCATTTGATTTTGCAGGGCCGTTTATCATTTTTGGAGCATATGTGGTGGATATATAGTTTTCTATTGCAGAAAAATGTACGGGTAAACCTTTTTTGCTTAGCACACAATTGCCTTCGCATTGCTTCTCGTGATTGCAGACCAAGCTGCAAATTGTAGTAAGAGGATTGTTCTCAAAAAGTATCTTTCCCGCTTCATCGAGCTTATTGTCCTTTAAAAGCCCGATAACCTTAGGAATTGGTGTGTTTATGGGGCACCCTTTCTGACAAGATGGATTTTTACATTCAAGGCAACGGTTAGCCTCGTCTAAAATGTGAAGTGCCATTAATATTTTCCTCCATTTATTTTTACATTAAAGTCAATTTTATAATTAATGCAATTCTTTCAATGTCATTGATAATATCGTTTGCGTTAATTTTACTATATTTTGACAAGCATTACAATCGATAACAGGAAACTTTGCATTTTTGTATAGGAAAATTTGAATTTTTGCAAAATTATCAAATTTATATTCGTTTAAAATCCCCATTTGTTTCTTTGTTTTCGATGCTACGCCACAAATTTATTATTTGAAAACTTTGTTAACTCTTCTACCCCTACCTTTTCAATACGCCTTCAGCATTGATTGCAAAGGCTATTGGCGCAGCGGTCGAAAGCAAAGCGCGCATCCTTTAGGGTGTGCGTTTTGGTTTGGTGAATTATAGGGAAAGCCTAGTCTCTGCCACTTTCACCGCCCTTTAAAGGGCAGTCGTATTATTTCTTGAAAGTTCTCTCAAAAAGAAAAGCACAGCCTTCTGCCATTGTGAGAAAGCTGTGCTATACTTTTTATTATATACTTTTATATTTCGGGGATTTCCATAAGCTGACCGCCATTTATGGAGGACTCAGCGGCAATAATACCGGGAAGAGCCATATTGATAGCAAGGTCAACATCTACGGGAGACGGTGCATCTTCGATAATGCATCTTATAAAATCGAGTACCATCTTTCTGTCGGCACCACCGTGTTCATCACCGGGTTCGTTGGGTTTTTTAAGACCAAGAGGTATATCTATCTTTTCCTCTATGGAGCCGGGAACATCGGAAAATCTCGCAAAAGTGTGTGCCTTTTCAAGTGGCTTTGTAATGTCTGTCTCCAGAGTACCTCTTGTACCGAATATGGAGAAGTTGTGGTCAAAACCATGATATGCACCAAAGGAAATAAGAATTTTGATAAGTGCTCCCTTGGCGGTTTTGAATATAGCAACATCTGTCTTTGGAATCTTGCTGTAAGGACTGTACTTGACATCTGTTCTCATGCAGGATACGCTTACGCATCTGTCATTGAGAATATAGAGGAGTGGACCTAAGTTGTGGGTTAAGTACTTAATTGCGGGATTCCATAGTCTCCAATGGTTAGGGTCCTCAGGGGGCTGATAGTCTCTGTAATCCCTTGCATGTATGTACTCGCTTTCGGCATATACTGCTTCACCGAGCTTACCGCTCTGATACATTTCCCTCCATGCCTGAATAAAAGTCCAGTAGCAGCAGTTTTCTGCATTCATGTATTTAAGATGAGGGTGAGCTTTAACAGCGGCTTTAAGCTGTCTTGCCTCCTCTACACTATTTACGGCAGGAATTTCGCTTAATACATGCTTGCCTGCTTCAAGTGCCTTGATAACATAAGGTACATGGCATACAGCATCGGTAGCTATAAGAACTGCATCTATATCAGCATTGGCAATAAAATCATCATAATTATCAAATCCTTGTACCTTGTAACCTGCCTCCTCACACATTTTAACCCCATCTCTTAACGGAATTTCGGCACGGTCACAAACTGCCGTTATATTAAAGTGTTTTGCACCGAAAGCGTTCTTAATAAGACGGCCTCTGCGAAGACCAACAACGCCCATTTTTACAACTTTTTCTTCCATATTAAAAACTCCTCTCGTTTATTTCAAGTATTTTCGCATTAATTATAGTTTTTTAAAAAACAAACATCAATTCTCAATGTTAACAACTTGCTACTCAATATTATCCAATATTCTCTGCGTAATCATTTAGCCTTTTTATAAATCTTTTTGCTATGGGATTTTCCTCCCTTAAATCCACAGTGCATACCGCATACAGCTTGCCACCGTACTCCTTTACGGCAACTGCATTTTGTGTGTGCCAGTTGCCTGTTTCGGTGGTGGTATCCTCACCGCAGTTTCCGCTTGTAAGAACAGGTGTGAAGCCATCTGCAGTAAATGTACTGTATAAAATTGGAGTTATCATATCCTTATCCTTATTGTACCAATATGAAAAATCTTTAGGTTTAAATTCTTCTACCACGGGATGTCCCGTCTTTCTCGATACAAAGTGCATAGGTGACATACTGCAATTTTTCACTATGACCGTCTCCCCTGCTATACTATGCTCACCCTCTGGTAAATTGCATATAAGTTCGAGCTTGGCGCTTGGTGTTATACAAACATCTGCAAATACTTCTATGGTCTGCTCCTCGTATGTAACAACACTTTCATTTTCGTCCAGAAGAATAGCTTTAAGCGTGAACAGCTTTCTATCCGAAACCTCAGGCACTGTAAAGCATGCATCTGCTACATAGGTGACATCACAATCCGCCATATACGCATCTGTACTGCCTGTCTTGCAGAGCACATCACCTTTGTAAAGCTCAAATTTAAGCGTATAATTACCCTCGGTATTTGTATCGTTGCAAAGGTATGCTTCTATACTTATTTCTTCTCCTGCGGTATAGGTAAATCTATCTGTCCTGAGGCTCACCTTTACAGGCTCAAGTGAATTTCTGTATTCAAAATATGCCTTCTTGGGATTTCTTTCACAGTCCATAATGGTCTTCATCCACCCCGAGGGCCACGCATCTATAAAAAGATGAATAGCATTGGAAATCATGCGGCTGTCTCTGCGATAGGCATCAGTCATAACCTTGGTTGCCCATGCCTGATAATCCTGACTTGCATTAATCCAATCCTGCAAATTATCCTGTGTATCAAAGAAATGATAGTGTATATTCTTTGTCTGGCATCTTACTATATTGGCAGGGTCAAAAGGCTCCTTAAGCCACCGGGGAGGATAGTATTTCTTCATAATATCAAGCTCTTCAAGACCTTCTGCTCCGTACTCTCCGCAGCCATAATACCATCCCGGCTTAACCTCTACATTGTAGCCCTTAATGAGCTTGCCTATATCCACTCCATGACCATTGTACCAGCAGGTATAGCAATGGAAATCGGGCATACCCTCCGTGGGAGGATTGAAGTCACCGTCAACATGCTTTATTATACGGTCCGGATTGTTAAGCCTTACAATAACATTGCACGCCGAAAAGAATTCCTCAAGTTCGAATCGTTCAAGATGACGGTGTGGCTCCGTGGTAAGGTCGGGGCGAGGCTCGTTGATATATGTAACCATTATGCAAGATGGGTGACTGCGTATGAGACGTTCCATCTCCTCTGCCTGGCGAATACCCTCGGCAACTTTGTTTCTTCTCATGCTGCCGAAGAGAGGCAAATCTGTCTGCACCATGACACCAAGCATATCGCAATAGTCATAGACCTCACTCTGAACAGGTCTTTGAGTAATGCGCAGAAAGTTCATATTGCAGATTTTTGCAAGGAGCATATCATCAACAAGGCGCTCAAAGTCACCGTTCATTACATCAAGTTGTTCATACCCCATTGTGTTGGCACCCCGAAGGCGGATTTTTTTGCCGTTAAGGTATAACATTCCTTTGGGTTTGGACTCCAGATCCTGTATCATTTCACGCATACCGAATGTCACCTTGCCGGTATCGGTTATCTCACCGTTGTACACAAGTTTAACCTGCATCTGATAAAGATGCGGCGTATCGGGACTCCAAAGCTTGTATTCCTCCATATCCAAACTCACTTTGTAAAGATTGGTTCCCCTCTGAGCAGGATACTTATACAGTTCTTTTGTTTCAAAAACAGCATCTTCAAAAACTGTTTTTTCAAAATTCTGTCCGTACACCGAAATGATGAATGACAAATCTTTGGCAATATATTCGGTGCTTTCAATCTCAATCCACGCTTCTGCCCTGTTTTGGGAAATTACGGGACGGACAAACAGGTCGTGTATGTGAGTTTTGTTTCTTATCTCAATATACACATCATCATAAAGTCCCATACCCGGAGGACAGTGATGCCATCCCACCTCGGGGTCATCCCAGCCGATACCCGTGGCAGCATAAAGCTTATCGCCCTGCATCTGGTCTCCGAAGCCGGCACCATTGTAGACACAGTCGTTTTTCAAAACGATTTTAAGGCTGTTGCTTCCTTTTTTCACAAATTCGGTAATATCAAATTCAAAGGGCGCAAAAAATCCCTCGTGACGTCCTGCAAATTCGCCATTTACCATGATTGCCGCTTCGTAGTCGGCTCCGCCTACACAGATGTATACACATTTGTCTTCAATTGTCCCGGTCAGTGAAAACTCTGTTTCGTACACTTGTTTTGCATACCCCACAGGTCCGCCGTAGTGAGGAAGTGTAATCTTTTCTTTGCCGTCGAGCAAGAACTCCATAAGTGGTATTCTCTCATTCACAGCGGCGATTTTGGGTGCTAAATTTCTGAGATACGGCTTATATATATCCCTCATGCGGCTAAGTTCGTCACAGAGTTCTTTTTTCGTATCCATTTTTTTGGCAGTGGCAACTATCTTGCCGTCCGGTTCCCCCAGAACACACCTTATGGTATCGTGGGGTATCGGCTCCGGCGTGTACAAAAGATCCTTTCGTCCGCCGGCACCGGTTACTGCTATTTCGAGAAACTTATCCTTTGCCATATTGTCACCTACTTCTGTAATGTTTTGAAACTGAATTTGAGATAAGTACTGCGTTCTTCAAAGGGTGCAAGTTTTGTAAGCCAGTCAGCATTTTTTTCCTTGTCTGCAGGTCCGTTGATTGTTCGCGGCTCAAGGCCCACGACATATTCGCTCTCGCCCATCATTTTCCATATGAGAAATCCGGGCAGGGTGTCTCTCTTGTATGTAATGTATGCGCCAATGGTTGAATTTTCTATACCAACTGTTTCCTCATCGTCTTCAAAATACACATGCACACATTCTTCTTCCTTGCCGTGTACTGGTGCTGTAATGTCTGCAATATCAGACGGTACATTAACCATTCTTGCGCCGTCTGTTACAAGAGGATATCCAAAATTGCAGTGGTAGCAGATGGCTGTTCCCTCTTTACGGAAACTTTCATTTACAATGGTGTCTTCCACTGTGAAACTGCTTTCAAACAACTTGGCGGTTATGGTGCGTTTTAAAACAAGATTAACACCGAAAACCACACTTTCACGCATTTCTCCAGATACACGCATCACATATTCATCCCCCACCCAGTCAGCAAAAACGCTGACTTTTGAAGCGGGAATATTTGCTATCCTGCCGTGCTGGCCTTCACCGTCATACGGTTCGCCAACATTTTTGAGACCGCAGGTGGTAATGAGACCGCCGCAGAATCCACGCAGAAAGCCGAATCCGTCCTTTTCGTAGAAACAGGGAGAGGTTATGCCTGTTTTGGATATCCAACTTACATTTTGCCCCATAAAGGATGCCTGAGCAATGTCCATACACCTATCGGGGAGCACGGTAAAGCATATTTTGCCTGTATTTATCTCGATGGCACGGACACCTTTTGCTCTGCCGTCGCTGAAAACAAAATCTCTTATACCGCCTATTTGCTCAATGCTTCCAACTCTTTTTAACAATTCTTTTTTGTCCATTGCGTTATCCTCACAGAGAAAGAAGTTCCTTTTTCATTTCTTCGGACATAGGGTTTCCGTATTCGCTTATCTGATAAGCTTCCGCAAAACGGATTTTTTCTCCCTTTTCTTTACCGTATAGCTCAATGAGCCTTTGTCTGTGACGAGCCGCCGGCTTTGCATATCGTGCCATATAGCCAATTTCTACAGACAAAACCTCTTCATCTGTGGTATCGGGGGTTATCTCCTTGCCTTTGAGCCACTCAAATCGTTCCTCCGTACCTTCGGGTACTTCCTGCGCTCTTGTGTAGGGAAGCCACTCGTAGACCTGAGATACATTGATATTTGATATGGCAAGTTTAGTGTCTATTTCGCTGTCTATATCTATAACTATATCGGCTCTGAACGGGGGATTTGTAAAAGGATCCTCGTTGTGCATAATAACCGGCATAAATCTCATTGCAGGCACATCGGGGCACTCGTGGGGAACTGTGAGCAGATATGATGCATCCTGCACCAGAAGTGCCGAGGTTCTGTGGTCTGCATGATAATCATTTGTTCTGTGACATATGATTAAATCGGGGTTGAATTTTCGTATGTATCGGATGGTACGTTTTCTTGTTTCGAGATCTGCCACTATGTTGCAATCGTCTATATCCCACACGTCGTATGTAATGCCGAGCTTCTTTGCCACAGCGGCAGATTCTTTGGCACGCTTTGCCGTAGTCTCCTCGGGTGTCATAATGTGGTGACCTCCGCAACCGTTGCACATACTCAAAAATTGTACGGTATGCCCTGCTTTGATAAGTTTGGAGGCGAATCCTCCGCATTCAAATTCGCAATCATCCTGATGTGCGCCTATCATAAGAATTTTCATAGAATTAATCTTCCTTTCAACGATGTGTAATTTTTTAAAAACAATGGCAGCATAAAAATGCCGCCATTGTTTTGTGTTTTGAATAAATTTATTAGTCAGCCTGAGGCCACTGTACCGTAGCGCAATAGGGATAGAGAGTTGTAAGATCTTTCCATACAAAGAGCTTAAGCTCTGTACCGCCCTTGAGTTCAAAGTTTTCAAAGGTTATTGTACCGTTTCCGGAAAGATTTGTGCCATCCCAGGGGATAACGTTCTTGAGGGAATTGTTTTCTCCGTAGCATGCAAGGATTACCTTACAAGGGAGGTTGTTTCCTTTTCCGTCATATTCCCAACTTACATTTACCTTTCCTTCTTCAGCATCTACAACATTGAGTGATGTGCCGAAATCAGGAGTAACAACTTCTTTTGCTTTGGTAACTACTATGTCATCTACATAGAATTGACTGGCAACATAGGGAACTATACCAACTATACCGTTATCTGAAATGGTATAGGTAAAATCATAACTGATGTACGCATCACCTGCAAATACCTTGATATTCTGTTCTTTTACAGCCATTGTAAACGAACTGTCATCCGAACCAAAAGGCTCCTGTGATACAGATACGGGACTAAGGTTTGCAACCAAGTTGATGGTTGCACCGGCACCCTGATAAACAGTTGTTTTTCCATCATCGCCTTTTGTCCCATTACCAATCTGTGCATACATGTTCTTCTGTATGTTTGCACCGGCACTGTTGATCTGATAGTAAGCACCGCCTGCTATACCGTGAACCCACGACTGGTCAGCATCGTTGAAGCTCTTCTGCATAGATACTCTGAGGCTTCGTGCTGTGGTTCCGCTGGCTAAGGGATTAACAAACTTAACATTCATCTCCACATTGTAGTCGGTCACATTTTTTGCTGTTTCCCAGAATGTATTTGCAGCAACGCCTGTATCTGCGAACGCTGTTGTGCTGTTGGATTTTGGCAGAATTGTATCTCTGCTGCTTCCCTTTGTAATCTTTAGCATTGTATCGCCCGATACTGCTTCAAGAGCAATCGTAGAATCGCTTTTTGCAGTAGTCCAAGGCAATGCAGTTGCATATGCTTCTGATTCAAAATCTTCTTTCCAGAGTTTTTCTACGATGATTTGCTTCTTGTAGTTCTCTGAAAGTATAGATAATTTATTCTTTGAAATTAAACCCGCTGCAATGTTCAATTCGTATACTGAGCCAAAGTTTATACCGCCCTGAGGTTTAATTACATATGAATAATCAGTGCTTGCTGTCATACCGCCTGTAGCAGTAGGAGTAGAAGGTTTTGCTTCAACAGTAAAGTTTTCAGAACTACCGTCTTTTTTAAGAGTTACAGCATTTGCAAGAGCAGCAGCATCTACCTCAGCAGAAAGGTCTACCATAATTTTGGTGGAATCTGCGTTCCAGTAGTTAACAGAAATATCAGTAAGTTCAAGTTCTGTCATCTTGGTAGCAATGATATCATCTACATAGAAAGGAGTTGCGACATAGGGAACTATACCAACTATACCGTTATCTGAAATGGTAGGAACAAAATCGTAACTTATGAAAGCATTATCACCTGCAAAAACCTTGATATTCTGTTTCTTTACTGCCATAGTAAATGTACTGTCATCGGCACCGAAAGGTTCCTGTGATACAGATACAGGGTAAAGTGCAGAAACTAAGTTACTGGTTGCACCGGCACCTTCATATTTGGTTCCGTTGGCTGTGGTTGTACCATTACCAATCTGTGCGTACATATTCTTCTGTATGTTTGTACCATCGCTTTTGACTTGATAGTAAGCACCGCCTGCTATACCGTAAACCCATGACTGGTCGGCATCCTGAAATTGCTTTTGCATAGATACTCTCATACTTCGTGCTGTGGTTCCGCTAGGGAGGGGATTAACGAACTTAACATTCATTTCCACATTGTAGTCGGTTACACTTTTTGCAGTTGTCCAGAAAGTATTTGCAGCAACGCCTGTATCTGCAAACACAGTTGTGCTGTTAGATTTTGGCAAAATCGTATCTCTGTTGCTTCCCTTTGTAATCTTTAGCATTGTATCACCCGATACTGCTTCAAGAGCAATCTTAGAATCACTTTTTGCAGTAGTCCAAGGCAATGCAGTTGCATATGCATCCGATTCAAAATCTTCTTTCCAGAGTTTTTTCACACTAAAGTACTTATTAGATTCTGTGCCAAGAAGTGAAGAAGCAATCTTGAGGTTATATACCTCATCAAATGTAATACCATCCTCGGGGATAATAACATATGAATAATCTTCACTTGCTGTCATACCGCCTGTAGCAGTAGGAGTAGCAGGCATTTTTTTGACTTCAAAATCTGTAACAGCATTACCATCTGCTGTAAGTGTGATAGCAGCCTTAAGGTCGGCTACTGCTACTTCTGCCGAGAGGTCTACCATAATTTTAGTTGAATCGGCATTTAAGTATGTTACCGTAACTACACCATCTGCCATAGCAGTAAAGGTTACCATGGACATACACATAAGTACGGTAAGAAGGATTGAAATAATTCTTTTTAACATTTAAGTCACCCTTTTTATTTATTTTGTGCAAGACAGGCATCTACCTGTTTTTGCAATTCTTTTATAATCTTATCCAGGTCTACCTTGCTGAGCTTATCGCGATAAGCTTTTTCGTGGTTTTTATAGTTCACATCGAGTCCCTGGATTACATAGGTGTATTCGTCTATAACAGAAGCAAGGTTTGCAACCTCGGTGGTAATGGGACTTGTGTCTACAACCATATTCATAAGAAGAGACTTTTCTGCTTCGTCATTTAATTTTTTAGTTTCTTCCCATACAGTGTCAGCTGTGCCCTCGGGTACGAGTGCATTGAACTGACAACCCCACATCCAGGAGGATGTGCTCCATCCGGAGTCATCTACCTTAACTACCTTACCCTCTTCGTTTAAGTTATAGTGCTTGCCCTCTATACCATAGCATATAAGGTTGTAGAAATCCTTATCTGTATTTAAAAGTTCTATAAGCTTAATAGATTTTTCAGGGTTCTTGGAGTTTCTGCCGATAGCAAGCATTGTAGAAAGGCAGCTTGCTGACTTAACATATGCAGTACCTACGTTCGACATGGAAACAACTTCTCTGTTAAACTTCTTTGTAAGAGATTCCTCTACACCGGGCTTCCATACATCGCTCCACACAGCATACTTGGCATTGTTGTAGTCCATGGAGTCATCACCTACAGAGAGGATATCCTCACGGATGTAGCCTTTTTTAAGCCACTCGTTACGCTTCTCTACGCCTGCCTTGTACTCAGGTCTGTCGTATACATACACTACCTTGCACTTGGGATCGCCAATCTCTATGCCTACACCGTTTATGATTTCTTCAAAGCCGCGAAAATCAGCGTCATCGCTCATGGTGAAGTAGCCGGAATTTGTTCTGAAGGGAATCATGTTCGGCTCGCCCTTTTTAATATCCGCAAGGTAAGGTTCTATCTGCTCATATTTGGTTATTGACTCAGTATCAAGACCGTACTTTTCTGCAAGGTCCTTGAATGTGAACATTACAGTTCTTGTGGCGGTAATCTGTTCGTTGGGAACAGCATAGATAGAGCCTTCAAAGGTAACAGCGTCCCAAAGATACTGAGGCACCTGCTTCTTTAAAGTGGGAGTAGTTTCCAAAAGCTCATCAAGGCACATAAGCCCGCCCTTGGATACGGCATTTGTATACTTGTTTACATAGCCTGTAAAGCAAACATCATATGCCTCTCCCGATGCCATAATCATGTTCATCTTTTCGTTGTAAGCACCGCTGTCAATGAGCTGGATGTCTATTTTGGCACCGATTTTCTCTTGTGTAATCTTGTTTGCCTCTGCCACAACAGATGAGATGTCGCTCTGTGCCGAACCGGGCATATAAATTCTTAGTGTGGGGGTTCCGCCCTCGTCAGAGCCTTTGCCGTCGCATGCACACAATGCAAAAATCATACATGCCGCAAGTAGTAATGCAACTAATCTTTTCATTGTTTTGCCTCCTTAAATTTTTTATATAAATAATATCTGATTACCCTTTAACAGAGCCTACTGTAAGTCCCTTTGTAAAGTACTTCTGGAAAAACGGGAATACTATAAGTGCGGGACCTGCTACTACCACCGCCATTGCCATACGCACGGTTTCGGTGGGGATTTCGCTAAGATCAATATTAACTCCCATACCGCTCTGCTCTGCCTGCTGCAAAGCTGTAATGTTCTGGAGAATTCTCTGGAGCTGATACTGAAGACTCATAAGCTCGGGTTTATTTATGTATATCATAGACGTGTTCCAGTCGTTCCATTTAGCAAGGAAGGTAAATAATGCTATAGTGGCTAAAACGGGTTTAGAAAGCGGAATTATCATTTGAAAGAAAATTCTATATTCAGATGCTCCGTCCATAAATGCCGACTCCGATATCTCCTCGGGTATAGCTTGCATTGAGGTTCGTATCATAAATACATACCATGGACTTATAAGACCGGGGACTATGTACATCCATATGGTATCTCCCATATTGTAAAGCTGCGTATATACAAGATAGTTAGCAACCATACCGCCGCCAAACAGGCTTGTAAAGTACAGCACAAGCGCTATTACAGATCTGCCCTTTAATATTCTTACCGAGAGCATATATGCCATCATTGCCATAAAGAGCACAGAGAGAATCATACCTACCCTGAACGGAAATTATATAGACAAATTCTATGTACGCAAATGGTACGACATATATAAAAAAGAGGGAATTTCTGATTTCATCTGCTACGAAAACTCCGAAAATTACACAGAATGTATATTGGTAGTAAAAGGTATTCAAAAAGATGGGCACTTGTACGGAATTGTAGTGTACGAAATATCCGCTTCTGTATTCCGTGATATATTTGAAAATAATGGTTTTTCCGACAATACACAGATTTTGTATGATAAAATGGGGAAAATATTTTTTTCTACCGATTCAAACCTTATAGAGAAAAACATAGCTTATGTAAACGAGGATATAACCGAATTCAGCTCATTTTCAAAGCACGGAAAAGAAATTTTTTTCAAAGGCTCTCTTAATTATTCATACAGCTTTGTATCAAAAGTCAACATATACAATTCTATAAAACTTACCGGTCTTGTAATCATAATAATAGTCATTATGCTTTTTGTGCTTCTTATATCCTTTGTACTTTCTTTCTATTTGTCACTTCAGTTCTACCAATCCATTATAGAAATTACATCAACATTAAGAAATGAAGAGGAAGCAAACGGTGAAATATCACAAAATGAATTTGACGAGCTATACTACATAAACAGTCACATAGTAAGCCGACTGACAAAAACAGATAAAATAGAAAAGAACCTTACCGAGCAAATTATAGCTTTAAAAAAGGCTCAGTTTGTGGCACTTCAGACACAGCTTAACCCTCACTTTATCTATAACACCCTGAACCTTATAAATGTGATGATTATGAATCTTTCCAAAAAAGAATGTGATGCAAGCCGTGCTGTTGTGATACTATCTCAGCTTCTGCGCGAAATGCTCGACACAAAAAAATACCTTGTGACACTTAAGGATGAAGTAGAATATACACAAAAATACATAGAGCTTCAGCAGTTAAAACATAACTATAAAATAAATGTTATGTGGAGACTGGATGAAGATTTATATTCCCATAAAGTGCTTAAATTTATGCTTCAGCCTATTGTAGAAAATGCTTTTGAGCATGGCTTTGACCGAAATGTATCGGACAGCTACAACATAGAAATATCGGCAGAAGAAAAGAATAATCTTATAAAAGTATCCGTTTCAAACAATGGTAAGAGAATAAGCGAGGATAACCTTAAAACCATTCAGGAAAGTCTCAGATCCGACATGATATTTGAACAAAAGGGAATTGGTCTTATGAATGTAAACCACAGAATAAGTCGGATCGTAGCCATGTCGTTCTGTGAGCCA
>JAZPXS010000209.1:0-5058 GCA_045543775.1 Clostridia bacterium | reverse complement strand
AACTACACCGTAAACGGCGAAAAGAGAAGTGCAAAGGTAGCACCTTATATGAAAAACGGCCACCTTATGATATCTCTTCAGGATATTGCCGATGCACTGGGAATTCAGCTTATGGTGGATATATTCAACGATGTGATTCTCCTCACAGATACCGGCTCTGTCAACTCTGCAAACGAAGCTCAGCAGCTCAAGGATGCGGCGGCAATGCTGGAAAAGCTTTCTCAGTTTGAAACAACACAGGATGTGTTATATAGAGATTTAAAATTTAATTAAAGGAGAGATTTTAAAATGGTAAAAAGAATTTTATCGGTATTTGTAAGCGTTATGCTCCTTGCAAGCCTTATGATGCCGGCAATGGGAGTATCTGCCAATGTTGAAGTGGTAGATATCACAGATTACACACCGGTTATGCCTGATTCCCTCACTTACGGTGGACTGTCAAACGGTGCATATGGCAATGACGCATATGGAATTAAGTTTGAAAACACAGCAGATACCGGTTGGAAGTGGTCTTCTGTGGCACAGGCTACCCGTGAGGAAGCACCTTCAAACTATATGTTAGCCTCTATAGGCGGTGTGTGGAATATGACTTCAGGTATTGAAGCAGGTACCACATATGTACTTTCTTTCAATGTAAGAAACAAGAGTCCAGAAGGAATAATTCCAAACTGTGTATACGGTCTTTGGGATGGTAGTGTAAGTGGTGATAATGAAGACTGGATTGGTCAGTATGCATATGCAGAGGAAGTTACTTCTACAACAGATTGGACTAATATAAGCAAGACTTTTAAGGTTGATTACAACAGTAGCGCTGCTACAAGAATCAGAATAGGTCTTGGTTCCGGCAACACACACGAAGCATATGCAGGCAGAGAGAACTTTGACTTCCGCCCCAATGCACTTTTGCAGATAGATAACTCTACATTATATATTGCTCCTGAAGCAGCATACGATGTGATAAATGAAATTTCTATGACCAAGGCTCTGCCCGGTGCAACTGTAATAGGTAATGCCAAGGTTGTAAATCAGGTTGGCGACAAGGGTAACCTTGATCAGAATATTACATACTTTGTAACAGATACAGAGGGTAATGTTGTAGAGGGTGTTTCCGTAGTGGCAGGCACCAACGGTTCCTACACAGCTACCGTAGATGCAAATGCCACAGACGGCGACTATGTCATCACAGCGAGAGCTGCTGCATACAACACTACCGAAAACTTTATGCAGCATTCCGTAACCCTTACAGTAGAAAATGTCGATTATTCGGATACAGACTACATAACCACCGACAATTTGCTCGGCACACTCTCTGAGGTTAAGTTCGGACATACAATAAGTACATCAGGCAATATTGCAACAGTTACTGCCGGTGCTGCTGCAAGTGCAACCAGTTCAATTGCTCGTCCTGCCGGAGGACTTGACTGGAAGGTAAGTACTGAGATAAGCAATAATGATGTGTTTGTTGCAACTGTCAAGGTAAAGAAAGCAAATACCGGTAATGTGAACCCCAACTTCATTTTTGGTATGGTCGACGAGACTATGGGAGGTACCAAATTTAATCCGACATATAATTTTAAAGAACAATACCTGAACACTCAAGACATAACTGACGATGAAGAATGGACTACTGTAAAACACTATATGCAGATAAAAAATGTAGCGGTTGATGTATACAATCCTTCTTTGCTTCATTTTGTAGTAGGTATTGGTGCAGGAAACACAAATGATTCATATAAAAACAAAACCGCCTTTGAGTTCCGCAGCGGTGCTGCTATGGACATAGACAAGGATTCTGTATATCTCGCCAAGGAAACTTTGAAGGGAATAATCAACGAGGCTACAGGAAGCACTTCGGTATTTCCCGGACAAAGTATTTCAGCAAGAGCAAGCGTTGTAAATAATATTGATGATACAGGAAGTCTCGACCAGACTATAGAATATATAGTTTTGGATAGCGATACCCGCAAGATAATGACAAATGATATCACAATTGCAGAAGGTGCAGACGGTAACTACACAATAAATGTAGGTGAAGATGCCGCTGCCGGTAATTATGTTGCAGTTGCATCTAACACCACAAACGGTACAACAATTCGCAAAGGGCTTGAGTTTACAGTAGAAACTATAGACAAGTACCTTACAGAATATGAAACTGTTGCGGTAGATGGCAAAGCGTTATTTGATGGCCGAAGCGAAAAAAGTCAGGTTACAGGAATTACTATCACAGACCCATCTGCGGCTACTGAACATATGTATGTAGTAACTGCTGACTCAAGTCGTGATGACAGTTCAGCCCCTAATGTATTTGCAACACCGGCTGCAGGTGTCAGACTTTTTGTAGCAAATGGTGGGATGCTTAAAGATACTTCATATGTGATTTCCTTTAGAGTAAAGAATACAAGCCCCGAGGGTGTAACACCCAATGTGGTATTCGGTTTCCTTGATAAATCTCAGGGTGGAGGAAATCCTGACTGGAACTGGCTTGGTCAGTATACATGGGCAGAAGAGATTACCACTCAGGGTGAATGGACCACTATTACAAAACGTGTTACACTTGGATATAATAGTGGTGCGAATTCATATCTCCTTATAGGTCTTGGTGCCGGTAATACATATACACAGTACAATGGCAAAGAAAACTATGATTTCCGTCCCAATGCATCACTTACTATAGATCCCGCTTCTGCCTTCATTGCCCCCGAAGCATTCTATGATATTAGTGCTTCAGCTTCTAAAAATGTAGTAAGAGCAGGTGCAAGTGTATTGGTCGATGCAAAGGCTGTAAACCAGATTGGTCTTGAAGGTGCTCTTGCACAGAACTTCAGCTGGGCAGCTCTTAATTCTGCAAAATCAGATGTTGCAGAAGGTATCACAATTACACCTGTTTCAGGTGATACTTCCAAGGTGAATGTTACATTTGATAAAGATGTTGCAGAAGGTACATATGTAATCGCAGCATATTCCGAAGATTACGATGCAGTAAGACACATTCCAATCACAGTTTCCAACAAGACATCAATAGAAAATGTTGCAGTAGATACCGTTAATAGGACTGTAACCTTTGACGCAGTAAATGTTGCAGATAGTGGTCTCTCCGGTGCTGTATTTGTTGCAGAGTATAGCGGTGATACCTATGTAAAGGCAGAAAAAGCTTCCTTTACACTTTCTGGCGGAGACTCGGTTGACAATGAAGTAACCTACACACTTGTTCCTGCAGACGGCAACAAGATTATTGTGTACATCTGGGATTATAAGCTTACTCCATATGTTCAGCCAATAGTAAAATAAGTAGTATTTAATATAGCCGCCGCAAAAATTACGGCGGCTATATCATCAAAATGGATTCATCTTTAATGACAAATTTCATCCAAGTACTTTTACAAATACATACAAAGGTTCATACCGGGGTGTAAAAAACAGCGGTTTTTTACACCCCAGCTGATTAATATAGCTAAAAATGTCTCTTTAAAATCATTTTTTGAGATGTTATAATATTTTTGATGTTATAATATTTTTGTTGGAGGATAATACTCTATGAACGAAAAAGCAATTGAAATAAACAGAGAAAGCATAGAACACTGGCGTGACCAAAAGTTTGGTATGTTTATCCACTGGGGACTTTTTTCCGTACACGGCAAAGGTTGCTGGCACCTGTGGTCAGATCAGGTTGACAAGGATGAATATGCCCATCTTTCGGACAAATTCACTGCAGAAAATTTTGATGCGGATTCCTGGGCACAGCTTGCAAAGGATGCAGGTATGAACTATATGGTTCTAACCGCCAAGCATCACGACGGATTTTCTCTCTGGGATTCCAAAGCCTGTCTTGACAACCACACTGTAATGAATTCTCCTGCAGGCAGAGACCTTGTTAAGGAATACACAGATTCCTGCAGAAAAGCAGGTCTAATGGTAGGTCTCTACTATTCTCCTCTTGACTGGAGATTTCCCGGTTTCTTTGTGCCGAAAGTATATAAAAAAAGTGCAGATGCTCTGGTTAAACAAGCTCATGAGCAGATAAAGGAGCTTGTAACGGACTACGGCAAAATAGATCTCCTTTGGTTTGACGGAGGAGAAAACTACTGGGTAGCTCACGGAATGAATATTGCACAGGGAAGAGTTCCTGAGAATTTCAAAGCTAATCCCACATATCCCAATTTCTGGAGAGCATCGGAAATAGATGCTATGGTAAGGGAAAAGCAAAAGGGCATAATATGCAACGACCGTCTTGGAGACAAAGAATTTGGTGACTACTTCTGCCCCGAAAAGAAAATCGGTGCTTTCAATATTGACCATGCGTGGGAAACCTGCGAGACCATTGCAGGCGACTGGGGCTACACTCCCAACTGCAAAACCCGCTCTTTCCGAAGCTGCATACAGCTTCTTGTGAATGTAGTTGTGGCAGGCGGAAACCTTCTTCTCAATGTTGGTCCCCGTCCCGACGGCACAATAGAGCCGGAGCAGGCAGACAGACTCCGCGAAATGGGCGGGTGGCTCAAAAAGTACGGGGAAAGTATATACAAAACCCGTGGCGGTCCCATAAAGTGCGAGGATTGGGGCGGTACTGTAAACCGTGACAACAAGATGTATGTTCATGTTTGCGAATGGACAGAAAACGAAATCAAGGTACCCGACAAGGGCAATCCCGAAATCCGTTGTCTCACGGGAGCTAAGCCTATAATCCGCAGAGAGAACGGAAGGATTTATCTCACTGTGTCAGACAGGGACAAGCAGGAGCCGGATACAATATTTGAGCTTACATATAATCAAAAGGTAACAGACATCTTTGATTCTGTAATAGATTACACTACGCTTTCCGACAAGGTAAACGAATTCGGAGAGTCGGTTAATCTGGGATTATAAGGAGAAACAGATGAAAAAAACAGATAACAATGTGTTTCTTGACGAAGAAATCAATTTCTCCTATGATAAATTCAAATCCCCTCCCGTGGATTGTTTCCCTGTATATACATGGTGCTGGTGCATCCCTCTGGATTTTGATGCCACAGACCGTGATATAGAGGAATTTGTACGCCTCGGCATAAAAGCGGTGTACAT
>JAZPXS010000208.1:0-2498 GCA_045543775.1 Clostridia bacterium | reverse complement strand
GCAGAACATAAAAGAATTATCCCCAAAAGAAATCATGCAAAAAGGTGTAGAGAGCCTTAACCTCAATCTGTCGGATGTAATATATACCCTGTGCTGTTATGCGTTATCGGCGTGCACAGTTTTTGGCGGTATGTCACCTCTTGCGCTCGGAGCTTACATTGCAGCATTTGCATCGGGCAAATGGCTTTTGTTTGCTGTTTCGGCAGCTTTGGGCATAATACGGTTTGTACCCGGTATAAATGCCGTTACATATATTTTTGCAACTGTCGGGGCAACGGCGGTTATGGCAATATTGAAAGGTGATTTTGTAAAGCGTTCATTGGGAGTCAGCATAGTATTTGTTATGACTCTTTTTGTACGAAACCTGTTTACCGAATCATTGTGGTATGAGTACGGTATTTCAGTTATGGAGGGGATACTTTGCTTTTCTTCCGCTTTTGTATTTAAAAGTGCAGTAAATCTTTTGACAGATGCGTCGGAGAGAAGGTGCATACCTGATTCGGAAGTGCTTTGTCTTATTTTGTTTTTTTCTGCGATGATAAGATGCACAGTGGGTATGCCCGAGGTTTTCGGACTTGATGTTTCTGTCATACTCTCAATTTTACTTCTTTTTGTGTTAAATACAGACGGAAGCCCTGCAAACGCCTGTGCAGTCGGAGTACTTCTTGGTTTTGCGGTGTACGATGGTACAGTGGATATAGGAACCACCATAGGCACATTTGCGGTGTGTTCCATGACTTCGGGAGTTCTCGGTAAACTGGGAAGATGGGGTGTTGTCCTCGGCTTTATGCTTGCAAATATGGTCCTGGTTGCCTTTTTTGAAAATGTAATGACTGCATTTGACATATTTGAGATAGTGGTTGCTGCAATGATTTTTCCGTTATTGCCAAAGGGGATAACCCGTTTTGCGGATATGATAAATTCAAAAACAGTGCGTATGGCGACAAAGGCATTTGTGGAGCAGGACAAGCTCCAAACAGTGATGTCCAAAAGACTTATCACTCTTTCGGACTCCTTTTGCTCACTAGCCGGTTCATATGAAGAATGTTTTAAAAAGGATACTATGTCAAAAAACTATATTGTTCATATGTTTGACACTGCCTGCGGAAAAATCTGCCCTGATTGCGGACTTAAATATAATTGCTGGGAAAGATGCTACAAGGATACATACAAGGCTATGTTTCAGATGCTTGAAATTGCCGAGGAGAAAGGCGGAATATCAGAGAGGGATGTTCCGGATTACTTTGCTTCAAAATGTATAAAACTCAAAGAATTTGTTGGGCAATTCGAAAGAATGCTTGATATATATCGTGTCGAAAAAATGTGGCAGCAAAAGCTCAATAGCTCACGCAAGTTGGTAGCAGATCAGCTTACTGCAATAGGACGCTCTGTCGCAAGTGTTGCAAATGAATTTGATATGTGCGTGGATACTGCAGCAGAAAAGGTTTTAAAGGCAGAACTTGACAAACAAAAAGCGGACTTTAAAAATGTTGTTTTTTTGAAGGGCAATGGTGACAGCTTCGTTGTTGAAATTGTTATGAGAAAGTGGAACTACACTGCAAGAGAGGAACAAATGATTGAAAAAGCAGTGGAAAAGGTTACAGGAAAGGATACTGCACTTACATCCGTTGTAAATAATGGAGATGGAGTATCCCTTACACTCAGGGATAGCTTCAGATATAGGGCAAGCATCGGAACTGCCTTTGTGCCAAAGGATGGAGAAAAGGTATCCGGTGATAGCTTTGTGGTTTGCAGAAGCTCCGGAGACGGTGCTGTAGCTGCAATAAGTGACGGTATGGGGACAGGAGCCGAAGCTGCGGCAGAGAGCAGAACCGCAACTGAACTTCTGGGCAATTTTCTCGGTGCCGGTATTGATACAGAAACGGCACTGGAGCTTATAAATTCATCTCTTCTTCTCCGCTCATCGGGAGACAACTTTGCAACTATGGATGTATGCAAGGCGGATTTATCCTCGGGAAGTATACTTATTTCCAAAAACGGTGCGGCAACGGGCTATATAAAAACAGGGGATGAAGTTATAAGAGTCGAATCGGATTCACTTCCTTTTGGTGTGCTCCCTCACTATGGTAAGATAAGCACAAAGGTTTTTCCGGTTAAAGGGCAGTCAACTGTTGTTATGGTGTCCGACGGTGTGGCAGATGTATTTGCAATGCATAATAAGGAATATATTCCGGATATAATAAAAGAAAAACAAAATCCACAGCTTACGGCAAGTACAATACTTGGAAAAGCTCTGGAGCTTTCGGATGGCAAGGCAATGGATGATATGACAGTTGTTGTGGTTGATGTGTGGGAAACGTAAAAAAACGGGAAGTCGGATCGTAGCCATGTCGTTCTGTGAGCCAAGGAGTTGTCTGGGTTGGTTGTCTTCCTAAGACCGCTTGGCCTCCGACTTAGCTCTGGAGCTTTCGGATGGCAAGGCAATGGATGATATGACAGTTGTTGTGGTTGATGTGTGGGAAACGTAAAAAAACGGG
>JAZPXS010000207.1:0-2253 GCA_045543775.1 Clostridia bacterium | reverse complement strand
TAATTTCGTTTGATTTAACGTTGCCGTCCGTTGTCTCTGCCCAAATCTTTGCTTCACCACCGCCTACTGCAGTGATTTTGCCGGTTGCATCTATTTTTGCAACAGCTTCATCATCACTGTGGTATGTAATGAAGTTATTGGACACAGACCTTGTCAACGCATTACCATTTACATTCTTACCTGTAACACTTACAGATGCAGTTGTTGTGACTTTTTCCTGCGCATTTGTAAGATCAAGGTTAACATTCTCTATCGAGATTTCCATATCAGGAGATATGACCGGATACATAACAACCTCTTTAAATCTGTAACCATAGGTAGAACGCGTTGGGTTTTCAATAGCAATAACTATTTCATCGGTCGAATTTGTATATACAGCTGATTTTGAAGCTGAATATGAGTCAGTGCCTTCTCTTTCCACCTTGTTTTCTTCAATAATATAGTCATCAACTTTATTTCCGGAAGAAAGTCTGCTTATATATAACTCATCACTTGTTCCTTTGCCATAATTAGAACTGGTACAAGAGATCAGCGGATAATAAAATCCTGAGTTTTCCGGAGCCTTTAGTGCCAAAGCAAACTTAAGAGCCGGAGCTGCATCTGTATTCAAGTAAAACTGCAAGCAGGAGGTAGAGCTGTAATACAGTCTCATTTTTGTAGCATCCGTTGCTGCCGCTTTGATTATCTCATCGCTTGCATCAAGTAAACGCCACTTACGAGAACCGTAGCTATCAGCATAGTCCTTGTGCAGATAGTATGTTTCGTTGCCAACAGGACGTTCTTTTGTGTATGATCCTGTGTTAGTTGCGCTGACTAACTTTGTGTGTGCAGTAACAACATTAAACGTATATGTTTCTTGTGCGGGTGTCGCAGTATCTGCTGCAATCCCTGCAGGGACAAGGGACATAATTAACGCAAGCGTTAAAATTGCCGATAATAATCTCTTCATAAAGTGCTCCTTTCTCTTTTTGTAAGCATTCCGCTTGATATTCCTCTTTTTTATTATAGCGGAGAGGGAGACCTCTCCGCTACAGGTAAGTTTTGTCTGTTAGTTTGCTTATTTCGTGCTAACTCTTTATTTATCCGTAATCATTGTGCCATTATCAAATATTGCGTAAGCTACGGCTGTTGCTGCTTCTGTTGCATTCTCTGCTTCAAGTGTAAACTGCGTTGCATCCGGCTTTTGCATTGCAAAGCGCTTATCACCAATTTTTATTCCTTTTTCTACTACGTTGCCATAGTTTGAAAGGCCAATAAACTCTGCCATTATAAACTTGTCGTTGAAAATGTCGATAAGAAGCTTTGTTGCCTTGCCGGCAAATTCATGCGTTCCGTATACTGCTTCAACTGTGCAGGTTTCCCATGCGTTGAAGGTATATGTCGAAGCCATACTTACAATAACGCTGTCTTTCTTCCAGCCGATGAAGTTTTCTTCTATTTCCGGTGTGCAGGTTACAACATCGCCGTATTTATATTCCGTTTTATCACAGGAACCACCGGTTACTGTAACTGTGATGTCAGCTACAAGGTCATCATACTGTGCAACAAAAATCATGCTTCCTGAAAGCGCAACACTGTCGCCTTCCTTATACTCTTTTGTGTCGCCATAAAGCTCCCAATGCGTTGCATCGCCATATCCTGCCATTGACGGAAGCTCGGGAATTGTTACATTTTCTACGCCTGTCACGGTATAATCCGGAAGAAGCTGACCGTTGCCGTTATAGAACTCTGCCTTTGCTTTTCCTTCTGCAGTTGTCGGTGCGAATACTGCGATAAGATGTGTTGCTTCAACTGTCGGGATAAAGGAGTACTTAGCATTTCCTGATACAATCTGCTTTTTATCCATTGTTGCGCCTTTTGCCCAGTAAAGGAATTCATATCCGTCCATTCCGGTTATTTTACCTGCATCGACTTCATATGCTGTTCCAGCAGGAACAGTTATTGTATCGTCAAGATCCTGCTTTGTTCCGTCAACTGTGTAAACATAAGTATTTACCGTTACGCCCGAGGTCGGAATCGTAACTGCATTTGCGGTTGTGCTTTCATGAGCAAATGCATTGATGATATCTGCTGTATAATCCGGTTCTGCAGAAGGTGCAGTAACAGTTACAGTAATTTCGTTTGATTTAACGTTGCCGTCCGTTGTCTCTGCCCAAATCTTTGCTTCACCACCGCCTACTGCAGTGATTTTGCCGGTTGCATCTATTTTTGCAACAGCTTCATCATCACTGTGGTATGTAATGAAGTTATTGG
>JAZPXS010000206.1:0-3095 GCA_045543775.1 Clostridia bacterium | reverse complement strand
ATCTACTTCGAATATGTATGAGTTGATATCATTAAATATATTCTCGATACTGTCAACCAAAAATTTATTTATGAAATTGGCGATTGTCATATGTGACGGAGTTGACATTCCATCCAAAAGCCAGATAAATCGGATATCTGTATTACATAATTTATGAATGTTGCGTAAAGAAGCATATCCATACTCCATAAACGCAAAAAGAATGATTTTCAACAATTTAATTGAGTCAAGTCTTGGACGACCAACCTTGTTTCCTTTCACAACAAGGTATTTTCTTAGGTCAACTTTACTCATTATCTCGTTGAATGTGTAGATAGAATCAGAAATTTTAATAGTTTTTTCTAAATCCACTGGAAATTTCATTTGAATTGGTGTATAATGTTCACTGTGGGTATTATGTTTTTTCATCAATTTCATTATACCACAAAAAGGCTGATTTCGCCATGGTTTCAGCCTTTTTTCTATACAAAAAATCGAGGACTTTTTATCCTCGATTTTTTATGGGAATAAATATACATCCCCAAAATATTTTGGGATTAAAATTTATTTGAACCTTTACAAATTAATACCATTTGCCATAACTTTTTTTGAATTCAATTTTTCTGTAATAGTATTTAATGCTTCAGCAAATCTTTGATAGTGAACAATTTCTCTTTCACGGAGAAACTTTATTACATCGTTTACATCGGGATCATCTGACAGCCTAAGAATGTTATCGTAAGTTGCTCTTGCTTTTTGTTCTGGTGCTATCGCATATGCACAACAAATTAAGAAAAAAACGGACAAACATTCCGCTGCAAAAAAACCGAAGAAACGCCGATACGACGCCCTTTGCGGCGTCTTTTTTGTTGCTCGGAACAGTAAAAGTCAATAAGGAGGTAGGTAATGTGACCTATAGAAAAATTAGCACAAGCAATGTAAAACCCGAATTGGATTTTGAGCAAATCCGGAACAATCCGGCAAAGTTCAAAAATCACGCACCTATGCCGGAGGACGATGTAAAAACACTTATGAATTATGTCGGAAAGTTTGAGCGATTGATATCGGATGAAGATTATTACGAGCTTGAATACAGCGCAGAATGTTTTATGTGCAGACTTCGTGACATCCTGGCAAATATGAAACGCGAACCACGAAAAGAAGCAATAGTAAAATGTGCCGACAGTATGGGTATAACAGTACAGAAAACGAATGGCGTTCTGGAGGTAACCCTGCCGATGATTTTGCCGACCAAAAAGAAAGCTAAATCGGAATATTTATTTGAGCCGTTATTCTATGCAATGGATAAAGCATCAAAGAAAGAAAATTTCTTCTTAAAAGAAAAAGCAATGATGTGTATCGAATTTATCTATGACAAAAATAACAAAACTATTCCCCGCGGAGACCATGACAATAAGGAAGTCAAACAGGTAATTGATGCAATCGCTCCCTTTGCTGTCAGAGATGACAGTGACGATTATTTAAGCCTTTGTCAGATTTCGTCTGAAGGAGATTATAATCACACAAAGGTTTATGTAATGCCTGAAAAGCGCTTTGCAGAATTCTTTTTAAACCATTAAAATAGCATGAAAATGCCGCAAAAACCGTATCACAAAACGGTCATTTTGCGGCATTTTTTTGTGACATGGGAAAAACAGCGTAATATCGGGTTTTTCGGGGCTTTTTCACTCGCAAAAACAGACCGTAAATAAGAAGATTGGACAAAAATAAGTAGAAGGAGTAAAAAAGACATGATTAAAAAGCAGACAATAGAATATAAAATAGTAAGCATAATAGGATTAGCAGGAGAGATACAGACAGAAGAAATATATAAATTAAAAAATGGAAAAGAGTATATAAGAAAAACAATAAGTAAATTAATATCAAAGAAATGTATTAAAGTATATAAGTTTGAGAATAAGAAGTACTTGAGATTAACAGCTAATTGTAAAAGATATTTATTGGACAATTATCCGGAAAGGTTTGAAAGCTTATTTACAGGCGCAACCAGAACCAACAAAATACGAAATGAGGAACACAGACGAGAAAAACTCCATAGAAGCAGGAAATAATATAGTAGCATACCTGGATACCAAAGGCCGTATTTGCATGATAAATAAAGAGGCTGCACGCTCTTATCACATGGGCTATATTATAGGTGCAGGAAGTACAGGTGCGTTTGGGAATTTGCAACTCAAACTGCTTACAGAGCGGAGTGGCATAGCCATATTTGATTTAAGTGATAATTTTAAATATAACGGTAAGAAGCTAAAAAACATAAATTCGGTGTTGTCGATAGGTGTGGGTGATGGTGGAGCAGTAACGGAGCACATCGAAGATATAAGCTCTCTGTCCTCATATGAAAAGCTCTTAAAACTTCTTAAAGCTGATTCGTTTAGAAAACAAATCGCAAACAGAACAGCGGATAATATAGCAAAATATATATCTGAAGGGAAAATCTCTTCCGATACGGTAAGACAGCTTGTAACATATCACAGCGGCACCAAAGATGGCAAAAAGGTGATTACCTCTATCGACACAGAGTATCTTAAGGTGGATAAGCCGGTGGGCTATGAATATAAGTATTCATATGAATCCAGTGGCCGTATAGTAGTTAACTATGCGTCTATAGGAACATCCGGAGTTCCTACATTTATTATTCCTCCCGAAGGCTCTGAGGATGAGCACTATGGTGTGGTTGACTGGAACAGCTCCGGTGACAGGGAAAATCTATACCCCGAGGCATATAATATGTCTGCATCATTGGTTCCCGAGGCAATGATTTTCTACGGTGCACTGGATAATAGTGTGAAAGATCAAGCAGAGCCACTGCTTGTAGAGCGAGTAGCCAAGAGGCTTAACAGCAGTGAAGAGGTGGCAAATGCCTTTACACTTTATGAGCGTGGAGTTAAAAAGACATATGTCACCAAGGATGAAACTGTTGGCGCTGATGTCCGCCCGGGTGATATTATCAGTGTTAGTCTGAATTTAGACAAGGAGATTGAAGAACTTAAAGTAGTTCTTAGAGCAAGTGACAATCCCGATTTTATACAGAAGTTAGATACGGGCCTTTGGATGCAGTTTAACTACGGAATTCTTATGGGTGTGGAAAAGGG
>JAZPXS010000205.1:0-3295 GCA_045543775.1 Clostridia bacterium | reverse complement strand
AAATCTTAAAATGACTTCAGACAATGTTGTAACAAAGAAAAATCAAAATAAACATAAAAAAGGAGAACGGTTTCTATGAAAAAAAACAACACTGTAAAAAAAGGAATATCTTTGGCACTTGTGTTAATAACTGTATTAGGTACACTTGCTTTTTCTGCATATGCGGCATATGAAAATACACATAGGAATACAGGTGATCAAAGGACAGATATTATTGAGGTCGCTAAATCCCAATTAGGATACAGGGAAGGCAAAAATAATGATACAAAATACGGAACTTGGTATGGTATGCCGAATCAGCCTTGGTGTGCGATGTTTGTTAGTTGGTGTGCAAGACAAGCCGGAATTCCCAAATCTGTAATTCCCAACTTGTCGTATGTCCCGAATTATTTCTCTAATAAAGCATTTACTATTAAAAAATCTAATTATACGCCGAAGTCTGGCGATATTTTCCTCACAAAGAGCCAGAGTCATGTTGGACTTGTTTGGTACACAGATGGTTCATATTTCTATACCATTGAGGGAAATTCAAATAATAATGGAAGTAGCGAAGGAACTAGTGTGGTTACAAACAAGAGACGAATAAGTGATTTCTGTTTTGCAGTGCCTGGTTATACATCTAACAAATCAAGTTATATGCTTGATCTCAACGGTTGCCTTGATGGTGTAACCAGAGGAAATATCAACGGAATTGCAACAGCAGATGTTTACGTTAATGGTAATAGAGTAGCAAATGACTGTACAGATTTTTACCAGAGTGTTAAATCCGGTTCAACTTATACCATTAAAGATATCAGAACAAAGAGTGGTTACAAATATAACGGTTCATCAAGCATATCAGGTAGAGTTAACGGTGATGTAAAAGTTAACCTGTCATTATCAACAAAAACATCATATACTTCAACTAACTTTAAAATGAAGTCAGGCGTATATACCAACGCTTACACATCAAGTACATTGGCAACAAAAACAGGTCGTATTTATCCGGGTGATGTTGTAACAATCAAGAGAATATACTCAAACGGCGTTGTTCAGCTTTCGTGTCCGTGGGATAATGGTAGCAACAAAATTGTTTATGCAAGAGCATCAGAACTCAAATTTAAAGCAACTAAGTATATCGATGCATTTAGCGGTGTCAACGGTAGTAAAGTCGGAAGAGTATATCCTAATGACCTTGTTACTGTAATCGCAATTTACAGCTCTGGTTGGATGAAATGCTCATGTCCGTGGAACGGAAACGGAAATAAAACAATTTACATTAAAACTTCTGCCATTTATTAAACAAAACAGGTAATAAACTTACTACACAAAATGAACCTCTTCGTGAGGTGCATTTTTATGCTCGAAAACTTTACAAAACTTTACAAGAAAGCTGTCATACTATATAAAATCGCACCTAAAAACACCAAAATTACACGCTTTTGGCCATAAAAATACATTAAAATACATACTGAAAAAGTGGGTAACAACCCCATGGTTGGTGCTACTGTTGCTTGTGCTGTTGCTGTTGAAGAAGCTTCAAAATAAGAACCTCACGAAACAAGACGAAATCAGAGATTTCTGTGTTTCGGAGAACCTTGTTACTCGCTTATGCTCGTAATAAGAGGCTTCTCGGCACTCGAGTAAAATTTAATCGTTGATAAACAATTGGACACATCATTTGACAGGTTTATGTCATGATGGGTCCAATGTTTTTATTGGTTGTTGACAGTGTGACTGCAGTTTGGTATAATAAACCAAAGCTATGTAAAAGGTGATGATAACATGAAGAAAAGCACAATGTTAATTTCGGGCGCTATGGGTGCTCTGGCGGCAGGGTACGGCGTATGCACACTCATTGACGAATTACTATTTAATAAAAAGCTGGTTTTGCCTCAGAATGTGGGTGCAAAGTTTTCGGGCTGTGATATGAGTCATCTTGGCGAACTCCTTGCCAATAATCTAAAATGGGTTGAGGATTACGGATATGAGAAACACTATATTATGTCCGACAGAGGTGACGGTCTTGTAGGCTATCTGATGAAAGCGAAGGAGCCTTCTGATGTCTATGTCTTCGGTGCCCACGGCTACAGAAGCTACGGTAAAAAAGAATTCTGCGGTTTTGCACAGTATTATCTCAGCAAAGGTATCAATGTCTTCTTTCCTGACCATATTGCTTCAGGTGAGAGTGAAGGTACTCATTGCACTTTTGGTTATTATGAAAGAGAAGACTGCATGAAGTGGCTTAAGTATATGACTGACCATTTCGGTGAGAACATAAAAATTATTCTTCACGGTGTATCTATGGGCAGCGCCACAGTCTGCATGATGAGCGGCAGAAATAATCTGCCTCAGAATGTTAAATTTACCGTTGCTGACTGCGGCTTCACTACAGCTAAGGATTTATTCAAATTCAAGATGGATGCTCTTAAAATACCGGATTTCGGCCTTTTGAAGGCTGTTAACTGTGTCCATAAAATAAACCATGGCTTCGACTTTCAGGATATTGCGCCTGTAGAAAGCGTTAAGAATGCGAGAGTGCCTATGCTGTTTGTACACGGTAAGGAAGATAATCTCGTGCCTTCATATATGGCTATGGAGCTCTATGAAAACTGCTCGACACCAAACAAGGATATTCTTATTGTTGAGGGTGCAGACCATGCTCAGGCTCATGTTGACGGTAAGAAGGCATATGAAGATAAGATTGATGAGTTTATAGAGAAGTATATAGGATAAGAATAAGTAAAGTTTTGGTCAAGCTTTTACAAAAGCTTGCGAGGTGCGGGGCAGAGCCTTGCAAAGTGAATAAGAAAAATCCACCGGAATTCTTTAGTGAACAGGTGGATTTTTGATTTGTTTTACAATAAATAGAAGATATGTTTATCAGGCATATCCGTGGTCTTTATGCACCCAGTTGCCATCTGCGTCTTTGACGATAATCCATTTCCAACCGGTGTAAACATAGTCCTGATTGAGCGATCCGTCGCCACCGTCGGGGCTGACATAAAAAGTGGATTCGAGCACAATGACATCTTCTTTCTTTCCGCTTTCGGTGGAGTCTGTATGGGAATGAAGCAAATCGTCTCCTCCATAGGTGATAGTTAAAAGCTTGCAACCCTCAAACTCTTTATCAAAGTAGTTTTTTGCTGCTTCGATAGCTGCTTCTATATCTTCTTTGCTGTGAATATCTGAAGAATATTCGGGAGTTACTGCCTCAGAGCTGTCGCCGTAGATATCCGGAACATTACCGCAGGCATTCAGACAGAAAAGCATTATAATTATAAGTAAAAGGGAAACTGACTTTTTCATTGGAGAG
>JAZPXS010000204.1:0-5615 GCA_045543775.1 Clostridia bacterium | reverse complement strand
TTAAAATTTATGATAAAATGATTATTTTTTCAGCATATGCATTTAACAAGTCTCACGCTACAGCTTATGCAAAGATAGGTTATGAAACAGCTTACCTCAAGTATTATTACCCTCGTCAGTATATGACTGCATACCTTAATTCTCTTACAGACGCTTCTGAAATCAAGAAATTTGTTCAGATTTGCAAAGATATGGGTATTACAATACACGCTCCTTCTATTCAGAAGTCTTCAAGTAAGTTTACTGAGGATAAAACGGGTATCTATATGGGATTAACCTGCGTAAAATCCGTTGGCGGCAGCATTCAGGAAATGATTGATTGCTGTGAAGGCAAAAAAATAGATACTTTGGAAGATTTTCTTGCGGCTTATGCTCCTCAGAAGGGAGATTTTGAAAAGCTTGCAAAGGAGTACAATGACTAAATAGAAAAAATGCGGTGTATAGAGTTACCGTAACTCTATACACCGCATTTTTTATTTTTCCTTGTATTTATTAATAGTTCCGCTTCTGAATATCTCAAGTGCAGTATCAAATGAGGTGTTACTCATAAACTCAAGAGTCTGCATTATTTCCTCAATTTTATTTTGTGTGGTAATATCGCACACACCGTAAGGGTACAGACCTTGGGTAAGCTGCAGATGATACACGGCATCGTGAGTTTTCTGTGTGTATTCGTCCTTGGGAATTCCCACATCGTAGCCCATAGCATTGAGCCTTTGATTTATACCAAGAACGCATTGGCTTTTGTCACCGAGCTTTGGTTTTGTGGTAAAGTCCATATCAGCAAAACCGGATTTTTTAAGACGGATTACTTTGTCTTCTGCATAAACATCGGGTTTTATTCCTATATCGTTTATGTGTCTTTTGTCTCTTGTAAGGTATTCTGCAACGGTCAGCTTTACACCGCCGCCCACACGGAAGTTAACCAGAGTCTGCATAGTTCCCTTGCCGTAGGTGTTGTCTCCTACAACTATTCCTATTCCGCTGTCCTGAACAGCACCTGCAAAAGCCTCTGCAGCACTTGCGGTATATTCATTGGTTAGAACAATAATGGAGTATTTTGCATCTGTGCAGTCGGAGTAGGTTGTATCCAGTTTTTCCTCATCCTTATACTGGAAGTGGATTATAGGTCCTTTGGGAATAAAGTTGTTGCACACCTGCCTGAAAGCTTCCACGGAACCGCCAAGATTGTAACGCAGATCAAATATAATATTTTTAACTCCACGGTCTGTAAAGTGGTCAAGGGCATGGTTTACAAGAGTAGGTGCGGAGTAGTCAAAGCTCTGGAGCTCTATGTAACCGATATCACCCTCCACAACCTCGTAGCTTCCCGGTTCGATTTTTACTAAAGCCCTGGGTATATCAAATTCCAGATATTCATCCTCTCGGTTGACACCGATTTTAACTTTTGTTCCGATTTCTCCAAGTACCAGGGAACGGGCTTTTTCAAAAGGCATACCAACTATGTTCGTGCCGTCTACACTTACGATTATATCGCCCTTTCGTATGCCGGCTTCTGCCGCAGGGGAGTCGTAGGTGGTTTCCGTTATCAGAAGACCTTCGTCAATAGCACTTATCATAACACCGATACCTACTACCTCACCGGACATATCCTCCATAAAGTAGTCGTATTCCTCAGTGGTAAAATACTCGGTGTGTTTATCAAGGTCCGAAAACATAGCTTCGTATGCATCTTCTATGAGTTCGGGATGTTTTTCCATAATACCCATAAGGGTTTTTTGGTACAATTCTTCCCTTGTGAAATCATCCTTGTGATTGGTGATAATGAGGTTAGCACTCTGCTCTATAAGGAGCTTTGCCGCTTCTCCGCTATCCAGTATTGGCTTTGATGGCTGAACCTGAGTAGTTTCTTCTACGCTTTCCTCCGCCATTATCCATACAGGGGATATGGAGATTACTATGCAAAGCACAAGTGCCAGCAATTTTTTTGCTTTCATATATTTACACTTCCTTTAAATCTTACATTTTTTCCGGTGCATTGATTTTAAGTATACTGAGTGTGTTGGAAATTACAGTCTTTGTAAGAGAAACAAGTGTGAGTCTTGCCTGCATTATTTCTTCTTCCTCACCTTTTACACGGCAGCTGTTGTAGAAAGAATGGAAAAGTGCCGCAAGGTCAAGGAGATATCTTGTAAGCTTGCTGGGTTCAAGGCTTGATGCAGCAACTTCAATTTCCTGCGGGAAGGAATTGAGCTTGGTAATAAGTTCAATTTCTTCCTTTGCATTAAGAAGATTGAGGTTGACACTGCCGATTTCCTTTAAGGAAATACCCTCCTCCGTAAGGTTACGGAGAATGGAGCAGATTCTTGCGTGTGCATACTGTACATAGAAAACAGGGTTGTCGTTATTTTGTGCAACTGCAAGGTCAAGGTCAAATTCCAGATGGCTTCCTGCCTGACGGAGGTTGAAGAAGAATCTTGCCGCATCAACACCGATTTCGTCTATAAGGTCGGAGAGGGTTATCATCTCGCCTGTTCTCTTGGACATTCTTGCAACATCACCGTCTTTGATAAGGCGGACAAGCTGCATAATTACCACCTTGAGCTTTTTGCTGTCGCATCCTATGGCATCCATAGCACCTTCCATACGGGCTACATGGCCGTGATGGTCTGCACCCCAGATGTTAATTACCTTGTCAAAGCCACGCATCTGAAACTTGTTTCTGTGATATGCAATATCCACGGCAAAGTAGGTGGGAATGCCGTTGGCACGGATAAGAACCTCATCCTTTTCGCTTCCGAATTCGGTAGTCTTGAGCCAGAGAGCATCGTCCTTTTCGTAGGTGAGACCGCTCTTTTTAAGAAGCTCAATGGTTTCTGCCACTTCACCGTTGGCATGGATTGTACTTTCGGGGAACCATATGTCGTAGTTTATTCTGTATTTTTCCAGATCCTTTTTGAGGTTTGCAATGTTTATGGGGAGAGCATATTCCACAAGTGTTTTTCTTCTTTCCTCGGAGTCTTTGCTCACAAGAGCTTCACCATTTGCATCGGCATAGTTTTTGGCGTGAACACGTATGTCGTTACCCATATAGCCGTCCTCGGGGAAGGGGAACCCGTCCTCACCCTTAAAAATCTGCATATATCTTGCTTCCAGGGATTTTCCGAATTTTTCTATCTGTGCACCGGCATCATTAATGTAGAATTCTCTTGTCACATCATAGCCTGCCCATTCCAGAACACTTGCTATGCCGTCACCAAGAGCACCGCCCCGGGCATTACCCATATGCATAGGTCCTGTGGGGTTGGCACTTACAAATTCCACCATAACTTTTTTGCCTTTGCCTATATCAATCTTTCCGAAGTCACTGCCTTTTTCATCTATGAGCTTAAGACCGTCATAGAGCCAGTCGGGCTTAAGATAGAAGTTAATAAAGCCGGGTCCTGCTATTTCGCATCTTTCTATGTATGTTCCGTCAAAATTCATAGCACCGGTGAGTGCTTCCGCAATTGCACGGGGAGGCATTTTGAGGATTTTAGTAAGCTTCATGGCTGTATTTACCGAAAAGTCACCGTGAGCCTTTTCCTTTGGGATTTCTATTTCAATTTCCGTAGTAATATCAGCATTTACCGTCTTTAATGCATCCAGGGTTACTCCGGCAATCTGATCCTTTATGTGTTTGATAATGTCGTTCATTATGTTATCCTCCTTAATTTTTCGATATTACTATATCGAAGGTGTTTTTTCCGCTGGAAGTATTGTTTATGTCTATTATGTACTCAACCTTAAGTCTGCCTCCGGTATCGTCTATGTCCGAAAACAGTTCTTTGGTGTGTATGTCTATGGTAAGCTCCCCAAAGGGCATAGAGTACAGTGAGGATGTTTTGCGTCCCGGCACAAAGAGCATCTGCGAGTTAACTGTACCCCGTCTTGTAAGACTCACATAGTCGTTTGCAATCTCTATGGTAGTCTTTGTTCCGCCAAGACCGGTTATTTCAGATTCCTCATATTCACAGAAGTAAACCCCGTCCGATTTGTAGAACTCACACTCGCTTACAAGCTCAATGTTGCTGTCCTCTTCGTCGCCTGCATAGCTTTGCAGACCTTTTATGGATATTGTAAAATCATTTGGCATTTAAGAATTTCTCCTTTTAAAAACACTTAAAGATATTCTATCATAAGATTAATGTAATTTCAAAGGTTTTATTTGCTAAAACCGCCATTTTCCCGTGCATAGTAAAAAAGATACTGCTGGGCAAAGCCGGCATATTTTCCAAAGAGCTTTGCCGCCTCGGTTTCGATGGCTTTGTTTGTGGCATCCTCCCCAAGATACAGGCTTCGCATTGTCCTCTGTACCCATACATCCACGGGAAAAGCCTCACTCATACCAAAAGAGAAAAGAAGAATACAGTCTGCCACCTTGGTGCCTATTCCCTTAATCTTCATAAGTTCCTTTTTTGCTTCCTTGTATGGCATATTTTTTATCCCGTCAAGGTCTACCTCGCGGGAAGAAATCTTGTTTACGGCATCCACAATATATGCTGCACGGTAGCCTGCCTTGAGAGGGGCAAGCTCCTCTTCCGTAATCCCCTCAAGGTCTTCAAGAGTGGGGAAGGTGTACAGGGTTTGTCCCTCCAGTGTACACTTTTTGCCATACATTGTGCAAAGTCCGGCAACTATCTTTTTGATTCTCGGTATCTGATTTTGCGAAGATACAATAAAGGATATAAGACACTCAAAAATTTCCTGATTGAGTATGTGTATTCCGTAGCCGAATTCCATGGCACGGGAGACGTATTTATCCTTTTTGTACATAGCCTTGACCTTGGTGTAATCTCTGTTTAAATCCAGATAGTCAAGCCATATGGAATTTACATCCTCAAGTGTTGTATTGTATATAGTAAGGGTATCGCCGAAAAGAGCCATTCTTACTGCTTTGCCGTACGCCACCCCGGTGTATGAAGAATCCTCATTTTTTATCCATCGGAAGCACTGTCCGCAGTCAAAGGTGTGGGTAAGGTCAAAATCACTTATTCCCGATATAGTGCAAGTATCGGAATTTAGCATACAAATATTCATTATATCACCTTACAATATTTTATCTTATATCACCTTTTATGTCAATAGCAGCTTGAGTGCTACGGAAAATACTAAAAAATTTTTTTCAAAAAAATTCTTGACAAATAAAAAACACAAGAGTATAATAAATAAAAAATTTGATAATGAAATTTAAAGGCGTTGATGAAGACGGAACCTGCAACGAATTTATGAGAGAGCCGGGGATGGTGCGATCCCGGTAAAGGACTGCAGACTTCTTATCACTTCTGAGCCGGAAGCCCGAAAGGTTTAAACACCCAGTAGACGCTTCCCGTGAATGCTGCGTTAGTGCATAGAAGTTGACAGACTTCGAAGAGCGGCAGATTTTTATATCTGCAATTTGAGTGGTACCGCGGGTTATTACAACTCGTCTCAAAGTTATCTTTGAGACGAGTTTTTTGTTTTTTCAGGAACTTGCAAAAATATGTAGAAAGGAAAAAGATGAAAATGGCTGCAATTTTTAATTCTCTTGCACTAATTATATACATTATTCTCAGCATAATTATTATTGGTTATGCTTATTTGTATATACTCATTTTGCAGGCGAGTGGGAAAAT
>JAZPXS010000203.1:0-18841 GCA_045543775.1 Clostridia bacterium | reverse complement strand
GGCTCTATAATAAATGTTGGGGTGTCCAACAAATAGAGCTCAAGAAAATTTTAAAAAGATAATTAAAAAAAGAGAGCATATTTGTTCAAAATCCGTTATAATGGAATTGACTAGAAACCATAGCGGAGGAACGAAATATGCTCTCTTGTCATTATACTAAAACTTTATTAAATTTACAAGATGTAATTATCACTAAAATCCAACATTTTGAATCACATATACTGATATATACTCAATTACCTGTTAAATCTCACATTTGCCCGTGCTGTAAGCAAGAAACTTCATATATTCACGATTACCGAAAACGACAAATTAAGGATATTTCTGCTTTTGGAAAATATGTTACTCTCATTCATAATCACAGAAGATATGTGTGTAAGCATTGTAGAAAAAGATTTGCAGAAGATAATCCGTTTGCTCCCAGATACTATCGGGTTACATTACGGCTAATCAACGAAATATTTAAGAAAGCCGAATCAGAAAGGTCTTTTACAAGTATTGCAAACGAGGTTAATTTATCCGTTTCGACAGTTATTCGTTTCTTTGATATGTTGGCATATGATACACCAAAAGAGCTTCCTCAGGTGCTTTCTATTGATGAATTTAAAGGAAATACAGGCAAAGAAAAATACCAAGTAATTATCACTAATCCTGCCGATGGAACGGTATTAGATATATTACCGGACAGAAAGCAAAGTCACTTAATTTCATACTTCAAGCAATGGGAAAGAGAAGAGCGAAACACAGTTAGATTCTTTGTAAGCGATATGTGGAAACCATATGCGGAGCTGTCTGAAATATATTTAAAAGAGGCTACTCAATTGGTTGATAAATATCACTATGTACGGCAGGTAATATGGGCATTTGAGAGAGTGAGAAAGAAAATCCAAAAGAAGTACGGAAAAGAAAACAGATTACTGTTTAAACATTCAAAAAAAGTATTGACAATGCGAAGAAACAAGCTAAAACCGGAACAAGTAGAAAAGGTTGAATATCTGCTATACTTTAATGATGATTTACGAAGTGCCTATTACTTAAAAGAACTGTTTTATGAAATACTTGATTGTGATGATAAAACTAAAGGAAAAGAACTACTTTCTAAATGGATTTTAATAGCTCAAAACAGTAGATTAAAAGATTATCAGGATTGTGCTACAACATTGCAAAACTGGTCGAAATCAATATTTAATACCTTTGACTATCCATACACTAATGGATTTACAGAAGGATGCAACAACAAGATTAAAGTTTTAAAAAGAAATGCTTACGGATACCGTAATTTTAATAGATTCAGAAAAAGAATATTACATATGTTTAACTACAAAAAATCCAATATTGGAAAGGCGGCTGCATAAAAGCTGCAACCGCCATTAAAAATTCCATTATTCAATTTTGACCCCAACTATTGACAAAGAGCCGATATAACAAATTGAGTTCTGATACAAAAAGCTCTCCCTTCAAAAGAGGGAGAGCTTTTGTATATGCTTATAAATCTTCTGCGCCATTATATAGAATCCCAAATCCGTGGGATGGCAGAGGTCTACAGAGGTCAAATCCCTCTGAATACCATCGTAAAACTCCATTCCGTCTATAAAGTAAACATTCTTATCGCCTTTTGAAACTGCGTTGTCATATGTTCTCTTTATTATATCTCTGCGCTTTATAGCACCCTTTTCTTCGGCAATGTTTGCCCACGGTCTTGATATCATGATGATGGGAAGTTCTTTATTCTTTTCCCTTACCGCGCTAAAGAACGGCTCATGGGTTTCTAAAAGGTGCTCTGCCGTAGGAGCATTGTGGTCGTAATCGAGCACAAAGAGGGACATATCAAGCTCCGATATTGCTCTTGCAATTTCTATCTCCCCTTTGGCATTACCGCCAAAGCCTAAATTTATCATATGGGCATCGAGCCATGAGGACACGAGCGCCGTGTATGTATTGGCAGGCCTTGACGCACATCCGCCCTGTGTAATAGACGAACCGTAGAATACTATGGGCTTGTCTAATGCGTGCGCGGGTGCTTCCATTATCTGTGCATCCTTGTCGAAGCCTATTTCGACGCTCTCCAAAGTAGAATATAATGGGAAATATACTCTGTACTCCTGCATAGTACCCATAAGCTTGCACGAAAGCTCGTGTTCGAGCTTATTTGAGTAAAAATCTCTCACCTCGGGGCAGACATTTGCGATAAGACGGCATGTTCCGTTTTCCCTTACAGTAATATCAAATCCACCCTGTGCAGCAGGGGTAGATACTCTGTGCATATCAAGAGGTTTGTACTTTACCCTTATGCCCAGAGCCTTGCTATCGGTTACGAAGCGTACAACACCGCCTGCGGAAAAGGTCTGCACCCATTGGAGAGACTCGGGGAGAACCTCAAGTATATCCTCGGGAAGACGCATATACGGAGTGATGTTTACATCTTCCCACGGGAAACTCTCCAATGTAAGATGGTGTGCATCATAGAACACAAAGCTCGCACCGTCTGCCGATGGGGATGCAAGATTGGGGTCAAGGTTATTTAGCTTCATAGTATTTTTCTCATTTCACTTTGTTTATTATATCATTAAGTGCTATTATGCACTCTCTACTTGCTATATCTCCAAATTCGGAGATAGCACTTCCCTGCGGATTTCTGAGAAGCTCCTCACTCATACCACCCGGCTTGTAGTGCGGTTCAAAAACAACCGCACCGTCAAAGCCCGAGGATATAAATTCTTTCATCATGCCCTCGTAGTCTACCACACCGCTTCCAACGGCAACACCCACGGTTTCGCCATCCTTGCGAACGGCATCTTTGATATGAACATGACAGAATACCTCTTTTACGGCGTTGTAGCCATCGGGGAAAGGAATTTCATCGGTATCCGAGTAGATATTGTTACCGGGTTCATACAGAGCACGCAGTACGGGGGAATTTATGTAGTTTACCGTCTTGGCAGTAGCGGCACAGTTGTATGAATTTGACGAGGGTTCGGACTCAAGCACAAGTGTGATACCTGCCTTTTCACAAAGCGTCACAGGCTCTTTGAATGCTTCTTTAATGTCATCCAAAGTAACACCGTCCTCACGGATAAAGTCAAAGCAACGAATCATTTTAAAGCCAAGCAAATCCTTGTAGGATATGAGCCGCTTCAAGCCCTCCATGTGCTCTGCCTTTGTTTTATCGTCATTGTATGAACATTTGTAAAACGGTGAAGATATGCACACAAGGGGCATATCATGCTTTTTTAATAAATCGGCTATTTTGCTAAAATCCTCATCTGTATACTGAAAGGGATTTTTCTCCCAGGCAGAGCGAAGCTCCACACATTCCAGATTGTATTTTTTTGCAAACACGAGGGCTTCTTCAAAATCCTGAGAAACCTCATCGGTTATGATTCCAAGTTTAAACATAGGATAATCCGTCCTTTGGTGATTTTTATTTCAATTTAAAATTAGCTGTTGAATTGGGGCTATTCCATTTTGTGCCCTGATTCTTGGAGGTATTTACTGCGGTTACTCTCCAGTAGTATGTATTACCTGTGGGGAGATTATCAGGCACATCTATGTGGTTGTATCTTGCTGTTTCAGAAAATATAATATCGGTAAAAGCTTCATCGGTAGCTATTTCTACAAGATATTCATTTGCACCAAAGGCTTCCTGCCACATAAGCATAAGTCCGCTTCGTGATACTTGCTCTCCTTCTATGGGGGAAAGAAGTCTGTACGGCGAGGTGACAGAATTAAATACTATGGCATTATCCTTTAAACCGATGTAATCCATGCTGAAATTATTGTCATTTAAAAGTCCGGGGAGCTTATTTGCAAGGAAATATTCGCTCTTTAGTACATAGTTGTGGTTCTTATCATCCACAAATTCCTCTGTTGCGGAAACACGGAAGTTGTCTGTTTCCTTGCCGTCAGTTCTTGACCAAGTAGCAAGAGTAGCCTCCTGATTTGCCACCTTGGTAGCACCGCCGCCTACAACGAGGTTTCCGCTGTGTACGCTCATGGAATTGACAATAAATGGTTCTTCAGCCTCTGCCCAGTCGAAAAGCTCGGGGAATGTTTCTCTGTAAATTTCCTCAGACTCGTCGGGGATTGTGACTATGTACTCCGCCATGGTAAGTGGCTCAATGCCGAGTTCTGCTCTTCGGGGATTTATGCAATAATCAAGGGCATAGGTGTACATAGGATTTGCCGGGGTGGTTTTATTACCCACAAATCTCCACTGTTCATGGAAAGCCCATGGGCGTGTACAATTTACAATGGTGTTGTCCATAAAGTCTATGTTACCTGCCCAGTTGGAGTTGTAACCAATCCACGCATTTACAATGATATTGTTGTGAATGTAGTTTCCCTGCTGACCTTCGTCCTGATATATGCCTGCGGCACCCGATACGATAAGGGGATTTGCGGGGCGGATATCATGAATATAATTTTCCTTGATTTCTGTTCCTCTGTAAAGTATGGAACCACCCTGATAAATTGCACCGTAGTCGCCTGTGTCACGCATTACATCGTAGAGTTCGTTCTTTTCTACCGTATGCAGACTTCCGTTTAACTGCAGAGCATTCTGACTGGAGTGAGTAACTACATTGTTACGAAATATGTTACCGCAGCCCGAAAGATATACTGCACTTCTGGCAGGGTAACGCTTGTTTGCCGCGGTTATGTAGTTATCCTCTATTATATTACCGGACTTTGTGAGGTTGTCTATGTTGCCACCACGATAATTGATAGCAGTTGCACCAATGGATGTGAACACACAGCCTCGTATATCTGAATCGTAGCTGGAATCGTTGGATATAAGCGCCGACTCAATGGTGGTAAGCTTGTATGCCACGCTGTGATCGGGATAAGGGTCAAAGCCTGTCTTGACATTGCCGCCCTCCTGCCAGTAGGAAAGTATATTTCCATTGGTAATTGCTGTGCCGCCAATATCTTTGAAAGTACAGTTTACAAAGTCCACATTGCGAACTTCGGCAGTAGAAACGGCATTCTGCCTGGATTGCGAAAACTCAAGAGAGCGAAATTCTATATTTTCCGCTTGCTTTACATAAACAAGATAGCTTGTAGAATCGGCATTGGAATTTTTGCCAAGAACAGAAAGCTCTATTTTGGCATTTGTTATGTCGTATGGCGGATAGAAGTACAGCTTCATTGCATCTCTGTCTATAGAAAATTCTCCCGGAACATCTATCTCCTCAAGCAGATTATATGCTTTCCATTTCTGCGAATGTTTTCCGCTGACGGCAAAAGTCTGACCAATCTGGTTGGGAACAACGGTGATGGTGTCGGCAGATGTATCTATCCTCTCAACGCCAATTGTTATGTACTGAAAGTCATATTGAGGCGATGCCGCTATCCACCAGCACTTGGGAGCGTTTACCCAGTTTTCGGGTTCGGCATCGGTGTAGTGGAATATTCTTCCCTCTTCGCCCGAAGGTACATTGGAGGGTATGACGTCCCATTTTGTATATGTGTTTCCGTTTGGCCATGTGGAGATATCTACCTCTTTATCATCTATAAAAAGTGTATTATATCCCCCGTTGTCTGTAAGACGATCGTTAAAGCAGACCTTTGTATTGGTGGTATCACATATATCCTGCTTTGCAAGACCTGCCGCCAGAAGATCAATTTCGAGAACCTTGCCCTTGGCATTCTCATGAATTCGTGCAAGGGTATTGGTATCTGTTACTGCTTTTGCCAGCGAATTATCTAAAAGTACAGAACCCTTGAACACAGGTTTTTCGCCCTCATATGCTCTGTAGACTATTGGATTTTCGGTTGTACCCGAATCCTCCGAGGTAAATGTTACACCCTTTGTAAGGCGGTATTCTCCGCCGCGAAATATTACTTCGGTTATGGTTTTACCCTCTGCCTTTAATGACGCAACTCTCTGCCTTGCACCGTCAAGTGTGGCAAGGGGTGCGTCTATGGTACCCACAGCGGAATCATTGCCATTCGGGGCAACATAGAGCACATTTTCGGAAGCGAATACCGAAAATGAGAATGAGGGTATTAACATAATTGCGATAAGTAATATCGTAATAAGTCTATTTTTCATATTTTTCTCCATTTTTGATAGTGTGGGGGACACCGCGTGGTGTCCCCCACAGATAATTTTGTGTATTTAATTCATAATATCTGATTACTGTGCCTTTGTTATGGCTACAGTATGTGTTTGGGGTTGTGCCATAGCAATCGCCTGTCTTTCATAGGATGCAATGTCCGCTTTGTTATTTGCATATATCGGATATGCAGTGTCGAAATATCCTGCGTATACTGCGTAGTTATCGGCAACCCAATCGCACATATCGTCAAAGGTCATACCGTCGTACACACCTTTGCGTTTCATTGCCGCTATGCAAAGTTCAACTACACGCACCTGAGACTGCTTTTCGTAGATTGCCATATAGCCGTCTATTATAGCCTTAGCACTTATCTGTCCGGGGTTGAGCGAATTTGCCGCTATGTTAATACCGTCACTGAGTTCATCTGATGTATAGGTACCTATAACCACACCATCAAATGATACATCGTAGTTTCCGGCGGAAAGTCCTGTAACCTTAACGATTTCGCGATTCATTTCATCGGTAAAATCTTTAAAGAGGTCGTATCTTTCCGTTACCTTTTTGTATCCTGCATTATCCACACCCATGGGGAGGGATTTTGCCTTGTATGTATAGGTTACGGTGCCGTCCTCTGCGATGTCAAGACCTGTTGCACTTGCATTTTCCGCAGCAATGGTTTTGCCGTCTGCATCTATCTCAACAGATGCCACAAGGGCATCGTCGGCATAGATGGTCTTAATGATATTTGCCGCCATTACAAAGTGACCTGCTCTGTTGGGATGGAGTCTGTCATACTTGAGAAGTTCTTCCTCTGCATCGGATACATCCTCCATTACGGCAGAAGTTATATAGTTGTTGTCCACAACATCAAGGCCGTATTCTGACGCCACTTCCTTTACTGCCTGTGCCGCCTTTGCAAGTGCCTCGGAGTAGCCGGGACGTGTATCTGCGGCTGTTGACACACCGTTTGAAGCGGTAAGGTAACCCTCTCTGCTGTCATAGGTGGGCGGTGTCATAAGAGTGATATCTGTAATGCCGTCTGCCATAAGCCTTTCAACAAGTGTCACGAGATTTGCCTTGTAGGTTGCTACAGCGGCGTTCTTCTGCTCGTCGGAAGCAGAAGAACCTGTGGCATACAAGCCGTAGTTGGTATCATTTGTACCGAAGGCTATGTAAACCTTGGACGGATTTACCTTTGTTACATCGTCATTGTAACGGGCAAGCATCTTGGATACTGTATCACCGTCTATACCGCCATTTAATACCTCTATGCTCTTATCGGGATATCTTGTCTTTAAAAACGCATTTACATAGTTTATGTAGTTGCCGTCACGGGTAATTGAATCACCCAAGAAGATTAATTTTTTTTTACTTCAACTTCTTCTGCAAGAGGTGTTAAATCGGATTTCCATACGAAAATCTTTATTAAGTTATCCTCATTAAAGGTTTTGGTGTAGTTAGCATATGCACCTATGTTGTTACCTTCGGTAAGGGGTACGTCTACAACCTCTGCCTGTTCGAGTTTAAGAGCGTTTGATGTGTATTCTGCAATGTATACCTTTGCTGTAAGTCCGCCCTCGGGAACATTTAATGCATCGAAGGTAACCTTCTTGCTTGCACTGTCAAGAGCAATATTTTCCACAGAAACCTTGTTGGAAACTGTAATTACCATACTCTTTGCCATAGCGTAATCTTCGGAGTAAGCAGCAATTACATATGTGCCCTCGGCAACATCTTCATCTACAGAAATTGTAGCAACGGAAGTGTCTGCACCTGTTGTTACGGTTATGCCCTCGGCTTCGGCTGTCTTGCTGGAATTGAGCGCTATCCATGAGAAGTTCTGCTCCAGAGCACCTTCATCGTCTATCTGATTAACAACAGAAGCTTCTGCATTTAATGTACCGCCGGCAGCTACTACTGTGCTGTCTACTTCAACTGTGATATCATGTGCAATTTCTTTTGCAAAATATATCGAAGCAGGATTTACAGTAACAGATGCATTGGGAATGAATTCAAGGTTTTCTTTGCCGGAATAGCAGGAAGCCGTATTACCTATGCCAAGTCCCATTGCGAACAATGTAGCATCGGTACCTGTATGTTCAAAAGTAAATGTCTTTGTTATTGTCTGCCATTCCTCAGTGGCTGAAATTTCTTCGCCCCATACATAAGGACCTTTCCAAGCGGCAGAACCATCAACAAAGCCGTATGCCACCTTGGTATCTACATTTGTATTGTTATTTCTTACCTGGAAGTAAAGTACGTAGTTACCGGGAACAAGTTTGTCTGGATCTGCAAGGCTGGCCTTCTTGTAGTTGCCGTACCAGCCTGTTATAGGTCTTGAAAATTCCTTTAAAAAGGCATCATCCACGCGTGCTGCAGGAGTTGTTACAGTATAGAGACCTCCGCTGCTGCTCATAGTAGCACCGCATATTGCAACGGAAGATGCACCTGTGTGCCCTATATCTCCCGTGAGTTCGGGTGCAACATAGTCTGCAGTAAACTTGTTTATATTGGAAACCTCTATTTCATAGCTTCTTGCCATAGCATAATCTTCGGAATATGCAACTATTACATATGTACCCTCTGCCACATCGGAATCAACCGAAACTGTAACTACAGAACTGTCTGCACCGGGAACAATGCTTATACCTTCTGCCAGAGCCGACTTATCGGAATTGAAGGCTGCCCAGGAGAAGTTCTGTTCCAAAGCTCCCTCATCATCTATCTGATTAACAACAGATGCTTCCATATTAACGGAATTTCCTGCACGAACTGCGTTGCTATCAGCAGTAACTGTGATATCATGTGCAATTTCCTTTGCAAAGTATATGCTGGAAGGAGTTACAGTAACAGATGCATTGGGAATGAATTCAAGGTTTTCTTTGCCGGAATAGCAGCTATTGGTATTACCTAAACCAAGACCAACTGCAAACCAGGTATTGTTTGTTCCTGTGTGTTCAAGGGTAAAGGATTTTGAAATTGTCTGCCACTCAGTTGTAGAAGCTATTTCCTCACCCCACACATACGGACCTTTCCAAGCAGCACCGGCATCGACAAATCCATATACTGCCTTAGTATTTATATCTGTATTGTTATTTCTAATCTGGAAGGACAGTACATAATTACCGGGGACAAGTTTGTCACCTTCTGCAAGACTATCTCTCCTATACTTACCATACCATCCTGATATAGGTCTTGAAAATTCATTCCATGCACCATCAGTTGTTGTACGCTCTGCAGGAGCCGTTACGGTATAAAGTCCACCGCTTCCCGATACCTTAATACCTGCCCATGGAACAGATGCCGCTTCAGTATGCTCTATATCATCAGTAATTGCAGATGCTTCATGTTCTGTTGTGAATTTATCCTTGCTGCCGACAGTAAGAGTTACGGGATGCTGGATAAAGTTTTCGGTTTTGCCGACATTATATGCAGATGAACGCGCGGTAACCACATAGTCACCTGCTTCCACAGTACTGCCTACTGCTATTTCATAATCACCATTTTCGCCCTTGGTAACAGTAAAGCCTTCTGCTGTAACGCTGCTTTTATCTGTTACGAAATATGTCATTGCCTGATCAAGAGCACTTTTTTCTCCAAGTTGATTTACAACCTTTGCATTACCTGCTACGGTAGAACCGGCTATTGTACTTGTAGCAGAAAGGGTATTTACTACATCAAATGCAATCTCTTCTGAAATATATACAGAGCCGATTTCCACATCTATAGCAGAGTCTGCAGCAAAGGCAAGGTCCGGATCGTTCTTATAATAATTATGTGTACTTCCGTATCCAAGGCCTATAAATAATCCTGTGTAGAATCTTGTTCCTGCGGCGTTTTCTACGCCGTCAAAAGGAACAGTTACAGTCTTTGTTATAGTCTGCCAGTCGGAGCCAGAAATTTCCTCAGACCAAAGATAATCGGCAGCAGGAGTTATATGGTCGGTTTCACCATAAAATCCATACACAACCTTACTTGATCCATTGGGATTTGTATTTCTTACATTAAAAGAAATTGCATACGTAGTGTCTGCAACAATGTTTGTACCATAAGCAAGATACAAGCCAGCGCCCGGTCTACCGAGTGATTTTATGAATGTAGCATTATCGCCCTCTGTATTTACAGCGTCCGGAGCTACTATACTGTAATAGGTTTTATCTGCGGAAGTTACTGCTGTAAATCCACAGAGATAACCGTATTTGTTTGTTGCCTTAACACCAAGTGTTGCCGGCTTATCTCCCGGATTATAATCTGCAATATTGATTGTTTCAAATTCTGATGCAGATACGCTCATGCCCGGTACCATAACAAGTCCTGCTACAAGAAGGACAGTTAAGAAAACCGATAAAATTCTTTTAATCATTTAAGATCTCTCCTCATAAATAATATTTATTTAACAGCCGATTGTAAAAGCGTTTAGTTGATTGCCATTTTGTAGGAGACGGTCCTTTTTTGGCATGAAAATCTGCGATTTTAACGCCAAAAGGCTTCACCCCTAAGGACCCGTTCCCAAATGGCAATCACACACTTTTACAATCACCTGAAATATTAATTAAATTTTACATCTTTAAAGTATACCGCATCACCGGTATCGATGAGAGACAAGGTGCGAAGGATTGTTGCCGCCGCCTGCAGCTGCGAAGCCTGGTTTGCGGTGTTTATGGAGCCTTCGTCGGTTATAACAACCGCTCCGCCATTGAAGAGGTCAATCATATGCTGCACGCCTATTTCACCCAGCACATCGGTAAGAGCTATCATAAGATTGCCGTTTTTCATATACGGTGTATGCTTACTTGATTTAGCTGTGCCATCTACATCGTAAGCAGATACTCCATTTGTAAAGTTGAACGCCTTACCCCTTACAGTAAAGGATGCGCCATCTCCGTTTATGCTTGCGCTGCCGCCGAAGATTGCTGCCGCTGCCTTTGCGGGAAGCATTACATATCCATTCACAAGTTCGGGTGCTGCATAGGAAGCATCAAATATGCCATCCTCAGTAACAATCTTGGTTTCACCGGGTTTTAGTATCTTAACACCCGATATGGTAGTACCCGGCATAGAGGTTGCTATGTAGTCAAGTACTCCCCTTGCGCTGTTGTACTCAAGATTTGTAAGAATCTTATCAAAGTGAGCCTGGTCGGGTATAGACGAGGTTTTGCTTATTACTATAGACTCATTTAATGTAGGAGTGGGTGCTGTCATTGCAAATTCCATTTGCTGACCTGTCTGAGCTGTGGTGGTAACATCGGAGTATGCAAATACCGTTTCGCCGTCTATTATGGCAAGTACCGTGCAACCTAAGGATGTATTTATTACACCATAGCGTACCGCATGCTTCTTGCCATCAAAGAGATTCACCCCTTCTTTTACAGCTACAATGGAACTATTGCTTCCGTCTGTTTTCTGAAGCTCTATCAAATCTTTCTTTACTACCATGTAGTAGCCGTTGTTGGAAGCCTTATACTGCTGTATATTGTTGTAACGGTTAAGTCCTATCGGAATCCAGCTTGCATCTCCTGCCGTAAATTTGACATCAAAACAATAGATAACCGTACCGGACATCTGCCCGAGTCCGTTTGTACCTGCAACCGTACCGTCTGCTGAGCTTATTACAGTACCGTCGCCAAACACCGCCTTATCGTTCCAATATTTTGCAGTAAGGTAATTACCAAAATCCACATAGCCCTTATTTATAAGGGACTTGTCGCTATAGTAGTCTGCTATAAACTGCGTTCTTGCATCAAGTGCAGACTGTGTGTACTGTCCTAAGGGAAGCTTAACAAGATTTTTGGTTACATCTATATAATTTCTTATAAAGCCTGCTGTACTCATCTTGTAAGTACCCGCTGTCGAACCTTCCACCACATTTTTCATCTGCCTTTCGGCTGTGGAAATAGTACTGCTAAATGCATCTGTGTCAAGCTCATTGTACATATTGATGGAGAACTGGTGAATACCACCCACATTTTGCCACTGTGCTTTATGTCTTCTGGAGGTATTCATGGCAGTTACTCTCCAGTAGTATGTAGCACCTGGGTCAAGATTGCCCAAAAGTGCGTAGTTGTAGGGGTGTACCTTGTCGTATATTATATTATTAAAGCCAATGTCCGTTGCAACCTCTACTCTGTAGCGGTTTGCACCGAAAGGCTCCTGCCAGTGAAGTTCAACCTTGTCGGAGGATATGGTTGAATTCTTCTGAGGCCACAAGATACGGAAAGGAGAATCGTTGCCGTTGAAGTGAAAGTCGCTCTGTGCACCAATCTCTTCAATATCGAACGAATCAGTAAGTACACCGGGTAGTTCCTTGGCAAGAGTTGAATCGCTCTTTAAACGGAAGTCCATATCGGCAGGATTTACAAAATCATCTGTTGAGGGCACCTGAACATTATGCTCAAAGGTAGCATACTTTTCGTCCTGGGATGAAATTCTTGGAATTTTATCACCAACTATAAGGTTGTCGGTTATTTTGTTCCATGATTTTATGTTTTTGTGAGTTCTTGCCCATTCACCAAGCTCGGGGTATCTTTCGAAATACAAATCCTTATCCTTGATTGAGGCTATTTCCTCATCTACCGTAGCATAGTAGGTTGTGTGATTCACATCGCCCTCACTCCACGGAGTATTGTGGAAATTCATAGGATACTTTAATGCATTTACAATGGTATTGTTTCTTACCGTCATCTGACCTGCACCGTTGTTGTTGTAGGCGGTGGAAACACCGTGGATAATGTTCTGCTCTACTGTATTACCAAGCTGGGTATCGTCCATATAGATACCTACCGTACCCGATACAAGAAGCGGGTCTGTAGGCGCAATATCATAGAGGAAGTTTCTGCGGACTACCGAGCCTCGGTAGAGATGTTGTCTGCCCTGATAGATAGCCGCCGCATCGCCTACATCTCGAATAACGTCGTATACCTCGTTCTGCTCTATAATATGGTCATTGCCGTAGAAGGTTATAGCGTGCTGACGGGCATGAGTAATTGTGTTCTGCCTTACTGTAACACCCGTGCCTGCCACAACAATTGCCGCAAAGAGATATCTGTTTGCAGCAGAATAGAAGTAGCAATCCTCAATCACATTATTCGACGGTGTGAGTGTATCGGTATTACCACCCAGAAGCCATATGGACGAAACACCCATATTGTCGAATACACAGCCCTTTATGTCCATATCGTAGGAGGCATCGTTGTACATACGCTTTCCGCCGAAGAGATCATAGGTAACAGGTCTGTTTTCAGCAGAGCCTGTATTTCTTATACCGTAGGTTGCGTTATCTCTGAATGTACAGCCCAAAAAGTCCACATTGCGGACATTTGTCACCTTGACGCCGACATTTCTTGACTGAGAAAACTCAATATCCTTAAAGGTTATGTGAGATGCTCCGTTCACAGAAACAACAGCCACATATTCTTTTGATATTTCTACCTTGGCTTTTGACAGAGAATGAGGCGGATACATATAGAGCATCATAGTGTCGCGGTCTATATAGTATTCCCCGGGAATGTCGAGTTCTTCCAAGAGGTTGAAGGCTTTCCACCTCTTGGAATAAGGATTGTAGAATATGGAAACCGAATTCTTGGGCATATTTATTACCTTAGCTTCGGTATCTATGCTCTCGGGTGTAACTGTGGTATAGCTGAAATCATAATAAGCAAAAGATCCTATCCACCAATCCTTGGCATTAACCCATCTTTCAGGCTCGTTCTCCGTGTAAGTAAATGAATAGTCACTTACCGACTTACCCCAAACTGTATACTGTCTGCCATTGGGCCACTGAGCGATATCCAGCTCGCTGCCGTCTACAAACACGGTGTTGTAATCGCCCGCACTACTGTGAGTTCCTCCAGCGTAGAGCATACTTTCAATACCGTTTACAAAAGATGTATCGCATATATCTTCCCGTGTAAAGCCCTGTGCCTTAAGGTCTACCGCAACAAGCTTACCCTTTGCATTTTTGTGAAGTCTTGCAAGGGTAGCTTCGTCTGTAACCTGTGTAGCTTTGGTTACATCTACTCTTTTTGAACCCTTAAATGCAACCTTTTCGCCGTCATAGGCTCTGTATACTATGGGGTTTTCCTCTGTACCGGAATCTCTGGCATCCAGTACAATATCAGAAACATAATAATCGCCCTCGCGGAAGACTACTTCTGTTATCTTAATCCCCTGAGCCTTTAATTCTCTTACTCTTTCTATCGCCGCCTTAACAGACTGCATAGGTGCTTCTATCGTTCCTACTGCAGAATCGTTTCCATCGGGCGACACATACAAACTTGTGGCCTCCGCAGCAAATGTTGCGGGAACAATGCCAAGTACAAGGAGCATAGCAAGAGCCAAAGAAATAATTCGTTTGGTCATAGTCTTCTCCTTTCTGTTACTTATAAATTATAGTTCCGATTGTTTTTCCCCAATAGAGAGGAACAACCACTTTGTCGTACTCGCTTGCATCGAGTATGCCTGTATCCTCATAGGTCTCTATATCTTCTATGCTGCCCTTACGGATGTTTTTGCCTCGAACGCCGTCTTCTACTACAAATACGGTATTTGCCTTAACATCACATGCCATTATCTTAAAGGGGTCTCGCATAACACTAAGGTCAGCCATATCTATAGTGTGGGGCAGGTCTGCGGAAAGTTTAACATAGTTACCCTCGATATACAGGGGATATCCTGCACTTATTCCGCCCTCGTAGAACATAAAGTAGTCTCTGGGATCTGAGCCGGATGTGAATGTGTTGCCGGTGGAGCAATCGTATATAACTCTCGCAGATACAATTTCACCCACTGCATTTGTACTGTAACGCATAATGTCTCCGACCTCGAGGTCACTAAGCCTTGCAGGACCGTTTGCATTTATATCATAGCCGTCAGCATTGGGATCTATAATTCCGGGCGTCGCTTTTTCATCTACGAACACTGTATCTTCGGTGAATATTAGTTTTTCTTTTGTATATGTCCACTGATTTCCGTCTATTACATAACCCTCAAGCATTGTTACTTCTTCATCGTCAGCCAAGCCCTTAGATATTTTACTTATAAGAAACACCTTAAGCCAGCTTACCTTCTGACCACTTAAGTTAGATGTTGACCATGAAATTGCCTCTGCCAGCATTGCATTCGGCTTTGCAGCATAAGCATTGACCGTTTGATTTTCGGTTGCGGAAAATGAATCAGATATAGTTGAAAACAACTTCTCATTTTCATAGTCTGCCTTGCTGGACGGAACGGAAAATACCTTAGAGGAGCCGTCAACATAGTGTACTGTTTTGTTGAAGCTTGTTCCTCTTTGTGAGAACTTCATACCGTTTTCTTCTACATACTTAGTCCATTGGGAGTCTGCTTCGCCTTCATCTTTGGAAAGACGTACTCTGGGAGATATGTGGTACCAGCCTCTTCCATCGGGGTCTTCCTCGCCCATATCCAGAGGAGTTGTAATGGATTTAACAGAATTATCATCATTCAGGGTGTAAAGAATTATCTCTTCCTTAGCAGATTGTATCTCGCTCAAAATATCCTTGGTATCTTTGCTTGAATTGTTAAGCACGATGCGCTCGCCCATATCATAGGTTTCTATTTTTCCGTTCTGGGTATAGAGCTTTATTGCATATTCAACGTTAAATCCGTTTGAATTGCCTGCGGCATCTATAAGAAACGCCATCATTCCGCTTGTATTTTCAACCGATTTCTCAATCCAAGCCACCTTGCCGCCAAAATCAAAGAATATATCGTACTTTTCTCCCGCGGATATAACAGGCTTCTTTATCATATAATCTGTATTGGATATTTCATAGGTGCTTTCACCGCCATATACAATGATTGAGTTTTCGTCTTCCGTGTAGCTCTCTACATTAAATGCCTTTGCCATATCTGTAGAAACGATGATTTCTTTATAAGAACCGTTTCCATCTGAAATAATGCTTACTATACTATCTGTCTTGATTTCGGCAAGAGTAAGAGCATTTCCATATATATCGGTAATCTTAAGCACTTTGTCCGAGCCGCTTTCGAGGCTTATGGATTTGGAAGAAGACAGGCTTTTATACATACTTTCTATGTACATAACCTCGTTTGCCAAGTCAACCTTCTTCACCTTACCGACAGCATAGTCTTCTATAACTATGATATCATATATATTGCTGCCCCCTGATTTCAAGAGGGTTATTGCACCTGATGGGAAACTAAATATTGTGTCCTTGTACTCGGACTTTACTGCGTTATTGTATATGAGGGTTGCATTGGGGTCTACCGTCTCAGATACTACTCTGCCCCTCTCGTCCTCGTAGGTGAGCTTACCTGATTTTAAGGATATAAACATATCGGGTGCAAAGCTTACGGAGTCATCCTCCATAATTTCCATATGTACAAGCTCGTTTTTGCCTGATACATTTTCTCTGTAGTAAGCCACTACCTCTCTGCCGAGGTATCTTGTGCTGTGGAAGGATGCGTCGTCTGTATATATTCTTACGCCATCTACCACAACGAAATTTGCACCGACCTTACTGGAGCCGTAGAGTGCGGTAATGCCGTTGTCGGTCATAACACCCTCTACTGTGCAGATTTTCATAACGGAATTTAGGAAGGTGGCGCCTCTTTCGTAGGTAACGCCGTCTTCGTTTATGGAAGAAAATTCATACACGCCCACTTCAAGAATGTTGTAGAGCATCTGCAGGCAATCACCGTATGTAATAAAATCATCTGTTGCACCCTTTACGCCGTCTCTTACACCAAGCATATCACCAACTGTCATGTAGCCTACAGGGTATCCGCCCTTTAATTGTGCTATAGGTTCATAGCCAAGCATACAAACAAGAACCTTTACTGCCGAACCCAGAGTAATGCTATAGTTGGGCAGGAAATGCGTGTTTGTTACACCGTTCATATAACCATAGCTGCATACTGCATTTATTGCTTCAAACTGAGGCAAAGACACATCGATGTCAGTAAATGCATATGTGCTAATCCCCTGTGCCGGTTCGTCTTTGTCATCTGCACCAAAGGTGGCATCGTTCCAAGCATTGTACTCGGCATTTGGATCCTTTAAGCCAAGGAAACGAGCAACAATCTCTGCAAATTCTGCCCTTGTAAGCAAGGCATCGGAATCGTAGCTTTCCTTATCTATTATGCCAAGGGAGAAGGCAAAGTTTTCTGCTTCGGTATAAATTGTATCTTCCGATGCAAGTGCAGTAAGTGCAAAACTGCCTGCAATCATTGCAACCGCAAGAACAAGTGATATAATTCTTTTCATATATTTACCTCTCCTTTCACTTTAATACATTGGCAACATTAACAGCTTTGGCAATAATCTTTGCCACTTCGGCTCTTGTACAAATCTTGGAACCTCTGAAAGTGTTGTCTTCAAAACCATTTATAACAGCATATTCTTCCAGCGCAGCAACCGCACCTTTTGCATAGGGTGCGATCTCCGTGGAATCCTTGAATCTGAGATTTGCATTGTCGGATGTTTCAAGTCCCAATGCTCTCACAAGCATTGTGCAAACATCCTGTCTTGTAATTGCATTTCCTGTTCCGAAAGTTGTGCTGTTTATACCTGTTGTGATACCTGCTGCCACGCCTGTTTTTACATATACTTCATACCAGGAGCCGGATACTACATCTTCGAAAGTACTGCCACCCTGTGTATGTGAAATCTTTAAAGCATCAATAAGCATCTTTATAAACTGTTCCCTTGTAACTACGCCTTCGGGGTCAAAAATTTCTTCGGTAACGCCGGAAACAGCACCTATTTCTCTTAAGAAATAAATATCGCTGTATGCCCAGTGGGTTGAAGGAACATCTGTAAATTCCTTCGGTTGTGCTTTTTCTTCTTCCTTTGGGGTATTTCCGGTAGTTATGCTACCGCCAAATCCGCCTGAAGGTCTTGAAACTCTGCTTGGAGTTTCATCTTCGTCGTCTTCTTCCTCTTCTTCGGGAGCCACGGCATTCTTTAAGATATCTTCAAGTTGTTCTTTTGTGTATTCTTTTCTTGCAAGGTCGTTATTTATTACCTTCTTGTCATCGTCATCAAGCGCAAGATAGCCTGTGGCATCAATGCCCACAGCATCTAGATTTTCCTCGGTGAGAATTTTCTCCACATAGCCTGTTCCAAGGGATTCAGGATACTGTATTGCGTTTAAAAGTATCTGCTCTCTTACCTCGTCTGTAAAGTCGGCAATGCTCGCATAATCCTTGCGTGATTTCACATCGCTTTGGAGTGCGCTGACACCATCGGTGGACATAACCTCGGAAATAAGGCTGTATATTGTAACTTCATCTTTATCTATATTCGCAAGTTCAAGCTCATTAGCAAAGGTAAAACTGCCGTCCCCGTTTGTAAGAGCTACTTCATTGGGATTTGCATTATAGAGAGATACTATTGCACTCTTAAGAACATAATTTGTTATATTTTCCTTTGTGTCGAGAGCTGCATCGTCTGCATTTGCCATAAGAAGTGCTATAAGCGCATCTTCGTCTGCTGATACGACTGCAGTATCTGAAAGCTCGAGAAGCTTGATGCTTGTAGCAAGATTTTCTGCTATTCTTTCTTTTGCATTGTCTTCATCGCTCTTCAAAAGCGCACCAAACGATTCTATATCTTTAGACTTATCTACTGTTATTTCAAATCCCCTAAGCATACCGAGGGATTCTTCGGCAATAGATTCTGCAATTATGTAGTATGTACCCTCCAAAACATCGGGATTTACCTTAACCGTGGCAGAGTTGGTGCCATTGGATGTGATTACAAAGTTCTCTGCAAGAGCTGTTCTGTCGCCTGTAACTGCATA
>JAZPXS010000202.1:0-11080 GCA_045543775.1 Clostridia bacterium | reverse complement strand
GTCTTTGCATCAATCTTATTACCGATATGATTTAACGGATTTGCAAATTGCTCATGATATTCAGGACATTCCCTCAAGAAAAACTCGGGTGAAATGTTAAAAACTATTCTGTGATACCGCTTGCCGGAGTTGTGATAAACTCTGTGTAGCTGGTTCTTCCTTATTATAATTATATCTCCGCTTTCCAAATTATAGGAATTTTCCTCGATTACAAACCTGCTGTCCCCTTCCAGAAAAAGATATATCTCATAATCATCGTGAACATGAAGCTGAAAATTTTTGTTTGATGGATTCTCTGTTACATTCTCAAAAATACCGTAAAGCATATTCGTTCACCCCCTATGTATTCACCTGGGTTCAAGACCTTCTTCAAAAATTCGAATCATTTCTCTTGTAAGACTTATGCCGTCATCCTTTGCAGGAAGATTTGATCTGTGATACCACTGTGCCATAGATAGTTCATTTTTATCTATAGTAATTGCTTCATCACCGTCAAGATCGCAGAAAAATCCCATAAGAACATTTCCGTCAATTCCCCATGGCTGACTTTTGTAATAGCGGATATTTTTTATCTTTAATCCGACTTCTTCCTTAACTTCTCTTGCAACTGTTTCTTCAAGGGTTTCGCCAATTTCTGTATACCCTGCAAGCAGTGCATAACGGGAGTAGTTACGGCCTGCATACTTGCTGAGAACAATTTTATCACCGTTTGTCACAGCAATAATGACAGCAGGAGAAATTCGGGGAAAAATCATATTGTCACATTCCGGACAACGAAGCATACGCTCTTTGGTGTCGTGAATAGTCTTTGCACCGCACTGACCGCAAAATCGGTTTTGGGTGTACCAAGTATAAAGATGAAAAGCTGTCATTGCGGCAAAACAAACATCTTTTGATTTAAGTTGTCTGAGTGTGCTAAGCGGCTCAAACTGAAAAAAGCCGTCAGCAACATCGGAGCCAAGATACAAAAAGTGTTTTTCCCCTTGTAAAGTAAAAAGATACTGAAATTTATCTTTGTCCAGTGAAATATTCTCTGCAATCGGTAGAGAAATATAATTATCTTTGTCTCGATGGATGAGAATTTCTCTGTTTTTGAAGATATGCACTTTATCTTTCGGAGAGGGAGTTTCATATTTAAATTGGTTTTCCAGTTTTCCTGATTCTAAATCCTGAAGCATTGTAAACCTCGCTTAAATTATATTATTTACTTCGATTAATTGCAACAAGCGAACTAACGCACAATAGATAGGGATAGAACAGCAAGGGTATGATTTCAAGTGCAGAAATCCGTGTTCCCAATGATGAAACAGCAGAAAGTGCTACAAGCATTTGTGCACCATATGGAAGAATAGCCTGAAAAACGCACGAAAAAGTATCCAGAATTGATGCGGTTTTTCTTGGAGAAATACCATAATCTTTTGCAATTTCTCCGGCAATTGGATTTGCCATAACTATAGCTACTGTATTATTGGCAGTAGCTATGTCCAATAATCCAACAAGAATTCCGATACCAACCTGTCCTCCTTTTTTTCCGTGAAAGACTTTTTTTATGCCTGCGAGAATTGCTGCAAATCCCCCGTATTCACGAATAAGTGCACAAATTGCTGAAACAAGAACCGTCACAATGATTGTTTCGAACATTCCGGAAGCACCGGCTCCCATATTGGAAAGAAGAGCCGTAGGCATTGTACTTCCGGTGAGAAGCATTATAGCAGAGCCGGAAACAATACCTATAAGAAGAATAATAAATACATTTACTCCCAAAACACCGCCAAATAATACAAGTATGTACGGTATTATCTGTACCAGATCATATTCATTATTAACAGAACCGGTAATTTCAGATTTCAAAGATATTACAATAAGAATAACCAGTGTAAGGATTGCAGCCGGCAGTGCAATGAAAAAGTTTTCTTTGAATTTATCGCTCATTTTACAACCCTGACCATTGCAGGCAGCAATAGTTGTATCCGAAATAAAAGAAAGATTATCACCAAACATAGATCCGCCGATTACTGTTGCAATACAAAGAGCCATATCAAAACCGGAAGCTTTTGAAACCGCAACTGCAATTGGAGTTATCAGAGTTATTGTACCTACTGAAGTTCCCATTGCAAGTGAAACAAAGCAACTTACTATGAATAGGACAATAACAGCAAATTGAGCAGGAATAAGTGAAAGCATAAAATATGCCACACTTTCTGCACTTTCTCTTCCAACTACGCCGACAAAAATTCCGGCTTCCAGAAAAATGAGAATCATTGTAAATATATTCTTATCGCCTACACCACGTCCCATAATTTCTAGTTTTTCGTCAAGGTTTAGTCCTTTGTTTTGTATACAAGCTACCAGCAGTGCCACCAAAAAAGCTACTACAATTGGAATATTGTAAAAACCCATAGGTATTTTTAAAACATACTCAAACAAAATTCCCAATCCTAAGTATATTATCAAAAATACCCCAATGGGCAGTAATGCTTTTATATTACCACTTTTATCATTATCATTTAATTTCATTTTTGCACATCCTAATTTTTGATATTTATTCAACAACAATCATAGCGATAAAAACGAGCATTTCATCACCGGTATTTTTGACGGAGTGTCCTTGACCCGAAGGGGTAAACGTTACCATTCCGGGGACAATATCAACCTTACTGCCGTTATCATTATAGATTCCTTTTCCCGAGAGGAAAAAGAATGTTTCGCTCTCCCCCATATGCATATGAAAATCCACATCTTCCCCCGGCTTTACCTGAATCAAAGAGTAAAGTCTGACTTTAGGATCCCACGCATCAAAATCAGCAAGGTTGGTTTTGAGCATTTTTTCTTTTCCCTCGCTGTTTAGCTTTGTCTGTGTTTTTAATTCGTTTAAAAATTTATGCATATGAATATCTCCTTATATTTACATTGTTTAAATAATTATATCAGCTTAGAGAAATTATTTCAATAGATTACAAATTTTTATTTTAAAAAAATTGTGCCGAAAAAGAGGCAGTGCAAACAATTGATGTTTGCACTGCCAAAAAGAAACATAATTAAACTATTTTCTTTTCAAGATACTCCAGGGAAAGTCTTACCATTTCGTCGCCGATTTCTGTGCTGGCCTCTGCCGCACTCTTGGTAAACCAATGTTCTATATCTCCCAGTCTTTCGAGCTTAACAGCATCCGGATAAAGAGACATAAGTATGGAACACTCGTATTTGCCTGCGTGATCGTAACCCGTTGCATTCTGAACCTCAGTACTCATTGTTGGGATAACCTTAATCCAAGAGAAAGGATCATCGCCACCGCCAAGGTTCTCGTAATAGCTGGCGTAGTTTTCGCTGCCCCACCAGCCTCTGCCCTGAGTTTTTTCAAGATAACGCATTGTTGCACGCTTTGCCGCTTTCATATAGGAAAGTGTCATAGGCATCGGGGTTTCCTGCTCAAACTGATGATGGATTACCACATAGATATTGCGGAGTCCTGCATCTAACATATTCATAAAAATCTGAAAAAGATATGCTTCAAAAACATCTTCCTCTATATGTACAGTTCCGCTTGTTTCATCAGCAACTGCGTAGCTTGAAGGGCTGTAGTAGATAGTTGGAGCTATCATTATTTCTTTCTTTTCTGCAAGCTTTTTTATAAGTCCTTCGGCAACAAGAGTATCACAACCGTAGGAACAATGGGGACCGTGATATTCAACAGTTCCGCCGCATATAACCGTGGGGATTCTGTTTTCCTTAACACGGTTTATTTCTCTTGGAAAACTCATATTGTATTCCATTAAAGACACCTCACTCTGTATAGGCAAGTGTTGTATAGAAAGCAAGGTTTGGCTGTGTATTATCCAATCTGCCATACTGTACAACTATCTCACAATTGGATGTAAGCTTCATCGCATACTGTGTTTCAAAAGGAACCTTAAATCCACACATATCATCGATGTTGTTAGTGCGGAAGCAGCGAACTCTTCCTGCTTTTACAGTCCATTCGATATCTTCGTATGCATCTTTATCAGTAAAGAAAAGTTTAACTTTGATGGTAGCATCTACATCACTGTCGTTTACTATGATTACGGATTCATGACCTTTTGCAACACCTTCGCCCTCGGGAGGAAGTTCACAATCGGGAATAATCCATACTTTTTTTCCTATTTTATTACACATCGAGTTCTATAATTCCTTTCTTGAGGTAGTCTGTCATTTTGTGGCAGCCGTCCTTTGTTATAGCAGCACCGATTTCCCATCTGCATCCAAATCCGTTACCCATAATGAAAGTATCTACCTGGAATGTCATATTCTCTTCAAGCTTGTATGTGGAGTCTGTTTCCATCCAGGGGGGCTCAACCTCAATCATACCTGTTCCGTGGCAAGGTCCATATACATAGCTATCCTTGAAGCCGTTTTCAACATACATATTGTAGAAGTTCTTTGCAACATCGCAAGCCATAACTCCAGCCTTAATGTTGTCTATTGTCCAGTCGTGAGCCTGCTTACAGAATTCTACAACTCTTCGTCTTTCGCCTTCAAGCTTGCCCATAACAACAGGTAAACCGATTGCAGGAGAATAACCGTCAATTTTTGCGGAAAGGTTAAGCTGAACTATATCACCTTTGTTGATTGTTCTGTAACCGGAACGGCTGATTGCATGACTTGTGGATTTTTCGCTGAATACGTACATAGGAAGACCTTCGTATTCTGCGCCTTCTTCATATATAACTTTCTGTGCGATACCAACCATCTGAAGTTCGGTAACACCGGGCTTTAAATTTCTTATTACTTCATCGGTAGCAAGGTCTACAATGCGGAAACCTTCCTGAATACAAGCAAGCTCGTTAACGCTCTTGATTTTACGAAGTTCAACCATAATATCGTTGCACTTAACGATTTCTGCTTCCGGATAGCTATCCTTGAGACCTTCGTAAATAGGAAGTGTACATTCAACATAGCTTCCGAGACCGATTTTAATCTTCTTGCCGCTTACGCCGATTGCTTTGAATACATCTTCAAAGGTATTCGCTTTGAGTTCGGGATATGAGGGGTCTGCAGATTCTCTGAATTCTCTCAAGCAGAAAACCTTGTCAATTTTACCAACATCCTGAGCAAAAATTATGCACTCGGGACCAACCATAAGTGCAGCATCACCATTTGCGGAGATTGCAACACCTGCTCTTTCAAACAAGGGCCAGAAGCCACTGAAATATCTTGCATTAGCATAGTCAGATTCCGTTGAGGAAACAACCATTACATCGAGACCTCTGTCTCTTACGAGCTTTGCAGCTCTTTGAATTCTTTCTTTGTACTCATAATCTGGAATACAAATTCTGTTTGCCATACCACAAACCTCCTTAAAATTTTGTTAATTTTATTATACAATGCTGAGCCTTGGTTGTATTTGAAAAATAGTAAATATTTTTTGCACAATATTAAATCAATTGACAAAACTGCATAAATGTGTTTTAATATATTTGGTGATAATATGGATTTTAAATTACAGGAATTCAGAATACCTCTTACGGTTTCAAGAATTGCCAATCTTCATTACTTTGAATTTACAAAAGAGTATCACACATACAACGACTCTCATAATTTCTACGAACTTCTTTATGTTGACAGGGGTTCTATAACGGTTGAGGGTGAGAATTATCGCGGTGAACTTACAGACAACCAGATGATAATTCACATGCCAAACGAAAAACATTCTTTAAAATGTACTGATAATGTATGTCCTAATGTAATAATTATTGGTTTTGAATGTAACTGCGAAGAGTTACAGGTGTTTTCAACAAAACCCACAAAGCTTCAGCAAAACCATAAAAAAATGCTTTCCGAAATAATGAAAGAGGGCATGAATGTTTATGCACCACCATACGATATTCCAAATACACTTGAAATGAAAAAGCGTGACTCCTACCCTTTTGCTTCTGATCAAATGCTTAAAATTAATATGGAAGCTTTTTTAATATATCTGATTCGGGAATACAAGCAAAGCCCCTCTGATCACAAAAGCTCACAAATAATAGATAACAAAATAACTGATATTTACAATTATATTAATGAACATTATACAGAAAAAATTTCTCTGGATGATCTCTGCTTGCTTTTTGGCACAAACAAAACATCGCTGTGCTCAAAATTTAAAAACGAATACGGTATAACAATACTAAACCATATAAACAAACTTAAAATAAGTAACGCAAAAATACTGATGCGAGAACAAAAGTATTCCATAACGGAAATTTCTGAAATTCTCAATTTTGGTTCTATCCATTATTTTTGCAGGCTTTTTAAATCGCACACAGGCATATCGCCAAAGCAGTATTGCAATACTGTCAAGGTTAAACTGAACCTATAAAAAAGGAGCTGTTTTTTGCAGCTCCTTTTCGTTATTTTTCTTCAATATAAGAAGAAATTTTTCTGCTTGCTCTGATGACAGCATCTTTGGAGTTTTTCCAATCCTCATCCTTATATCTGTAATCAAACTTTTTGGAAAACCATTCTATATCTTCGGTAACACGAGAAAGATTTTTTTCTTCAATATCACAAAGTGTCTGAATAAATTCATACCCTTCCTGCGAACCTAAGTTGCTATATGCAGAATTTACAAGCATTTCAAAATGTTTCAAGCAAAATCCTTTGGATTTTAAAAATTTATTTTTGAATTCCGTTTCCTTTTTATATAGATAAAATATGTTTGCAATAAAATCATTCATAATTTTATCAAGTCTATCGCAAATGAGACAATTATCGGATTGAGATAAACCAGTTACTTCTTTTCCCTTTATAAAAACCGATTTTGGCTTTTTTATGTTCCTGCGATATTTTTTTATTTCTTCTGTAAGAAATTTGAGCCGAGTTTCCAGGACAAGTGCGTGGCTTAATTTATTGCCGAAATCATACATCATCTGAGTATGTCTGACGCAATAACCAAGCTCATTGGAAGCTATGCGTTCATCCGGCTCCATCATGCTTGCACCAAGAGAATACTCAACCCGTCCTTTTTCTTCTTTTTGGAAAAATTCGCAGATTGGGCACTCGGAATCAGAATCAAATGCATCGTTTATAGGTATTGTATATATATTTTCTTTCAAAGCTTTTTCCTCTCAATCCATAGATTCAACAATAAAGGCACATCCCTTGTGAATAGTGATGAACCCCTCGTCATTCTCAAGCTCATTACTTACACCCCTTGCAGGGCCCCGTCTTAGTTTTTCGTTGGTGAGCGGATAAAGAAATCCCGTACAACTTACCAATGAATCCTCTATTGGAATAACAGAAATGTATTTAAGCCTGCTTTTTTTTAGGTGCAAGGTGTCATTTTTTAGGTAATGTAAAACATTTTTATCGTCTTCCACAGTGAGTGTTACTCCAAAATTATATGCCTCTTCAGCAAGAAACGCATTTGCCATAGTGTGATCAAGACGACCGCCAAAGCCACCGACAATAACTACGTCGCTAAAGCCCATATCCATAGCGATATGCAGAGCGTGTTCGGTATCTGTGTCATCCTTACAAGGTGAAAGTCTGACAATTTTTGTGTCTTTTAACAATTCTGAATTCTCAAAGCTTTCAAAATCAGAAGAATCAAAGTCCCCAACCCAGATATGCGGTTTAATGTTAGAAGCGATGCAATGATTAATTCCGCTGTCTGCACATATTATTAAATCGCTATCATCAGGTCTTATAGGCAGATTATTGTACGAATCTACTATTCCTCCGGTAAAGATAAATGACCTTCTCACCTATTGCACCTCACGATAAACTCTTCGGCACACTTTTGTACATCGTCTGCACCAAAGATTGCAGAACCGGCAACAATAACATTTGCACCGGCATCTATAACGCGGTCAACATTATTAAGCTTTATACCGCCATCAACCTCGATATCCAGCTGCGGGTATTTGCTTCTTAAATACTCTATTTTGGAAAGCGAATCTTCGATAAAAGCCTGTGCACCGAATCCGGGATTAACACTCATAACCAAAACCATATCAGCAAGATGAATCCACTTTTCCAAGCAAGTTACATCCGTGGGGGGATTAAGTGAAAGAGCAAATTTTTTTCCGCTTTCCTTAACTTTTTTTGCTATCATTTCAAAGTCCGTATCACATTCGATATGAATGGTTATTATGTCTGAACCGCTCTCAAGAAAAGAATCTATGTATTTATGAGGCTCTGAAATCATAAGGTGAACATCCAGAACCATATCTGTAATTTTTCTGAGTGCTTTAACTACTCCCGGTCCAAAATTTATATTCGGAACAAAGTGCCCATCCATTATATCAACATGGACATAAGGGCATCCCGCTTTTTCAATTGCACGGATATCCTTCTCCATATTCATATAGTCGGAAGACAACAGTGAGGGTGATATTTTTATCATTTTTTCCAATCCTTCCTTTGTGAAAGTTGTTTATAGAACTCAATGTAATTTTTATGCCTTGATGATGAAATGTACCCATCCGAAACGGCCTGTGCAACTGCACAAACATTATTTGCTCCCGTGTGATTGCAATCCCTGAATTTACAGTGGTCTGAAAATTGAGAGAATTCCGGAAAACATTCGCAAAGATCATCCTTGGTAACTTCCTCCGGAAAATCAAGCATAGAAAACCCAGGTGTGTCTACAATGTAGCCTCCTGCATACTTTATAAGCTCAACATGTCTTGTTGTATGCTTTCCGCGGCCAAGTCTAAGGCTTATTTCTCCGGTTTCCATAACACCGCTGTCTTTTATTGAATTAACAAGACTTGACTTGCCAACACCGGAAAATCCGGAAAAAGCTGTTGTTTTTCCTTTAAGGAAATTTTTGAGGGAATTTATTCCGTCCATATTAACAGTACTCGACACAATGGTTTTATATCCGGCTTTATTATAGATATTAACCAATTGGGAAACATCACCATCATCCAAATCAGCTTTGTTAAAGCATATAAGTGCTTCGACATTTTTGCATTGGCTGATAGCAAGCATCTTATCAAGAAAAACAAGGTCAGGTTCGGGATTTTTCAAAGAAACCACTATCACCAGTGCGTCAATGTTTGCCACGGGTGGACGAATAAAAATGTTACTTCGTTTTGATATGGAATTAATGAAACCATTTCCTGTGTTATCTACTGATACGGCAACTTTGTCACCCACACATGGAATTAATTTATCCTTACGGAACTGGCCTCTGGCTTTGCACTCCAGTATGCCTTCCTCACCAACATCCACGTAATAAAAACCGCCTATACCCTTTATAATAGTGCCATTTTTCATATATTCACCATCTGTCAGTTAAAATTTACGGTTGTGGTATTTATAAGAACACCGTCCTGATATATCTGATACTCATTTGTACCGGTACCTTTTACTCTTCTGACAATTTTATTAGTTACTGTTGGATCTACATGTTGTTCAAAAATAACTGAGGTTGCTCCATCGGCTCTTTTTTCTACAATTTTAATTACACCTGCCGATTTCATTTGTGTAGCATTAAATTGGAAAGTTTTTTCTTTTTCCTGAACTGCCTCGGAATTTGTCGGTACATCTGTTTTTTCTGTATTGGTCTCTACGGTAGTTTCTGATTTGGTTTCATCGTTCTGCTGAGGTAAATTAGTATTTTCACCCTCAGTATCCTTATCTTCTTCCTCTTTTACCGGTTTATCTTTTTTACCGGAAGAAAGTATGATGGAAATTTTTGTTTTCGGAGAAACTTTTTCACCTTCAGCTATGGATTGTTCTACAACCAGATCTGCATCCACAGTATTGCTTTCTATATATGTTACTCTCTCGTTTAGCAGAAGTCCGTTTGCTTCAAGCTTCTCTTTTGCCTGAGACTTTGTCATTCGAAGAACATTAGGAACTACACAGTCAACTTCACCGCTTCCGGTGCTGACTGTAAAGATGAATTCATTTCCTTTTTGAGTTACTGAAATAATCTTGTTTTCTTCCATATCGGTGCTGGATTTGTATTTAACATCAACATCATATCCCATATCCCGGAATTCATCAATTACACTTTCATCCATTCCACGGTATGATGCTAAATCCCAATTGTCAGGTCCGGCACTCAAATGAACGGTTACAACAGTTCCTTTTTTTACAGAATTACCTTTTTCTATATTTTGGTATATTACTGTATCAGCAGGGTCAGGTCCGGGCTTTTTGTCCCCTACTTGCAAAACAAGACCATACTGCTTAGCTAGTTCTTCTGCTTTTTTTATGTTCATACCGGTAAATTCAGGAACATCAATATCGTTGTTTTTGAAAAACATAAAAATAGGTGCGTCAGGATTTATGAAATACATTGCTCCGAAAAAGCCGCCGCCAACAACGACAAGTGCAATAAGAACAGCAGCCAGAATCATATTAAGAGGAGATTTTTGGGGTTTATTAATCTCTTCGGAATCATCAAAATCAATATATTCATCATTTGAGTCATTCTCTTCATCATCCTGGATGAATTCGTCGATATATTCATCCTGCTCATCTTTAACTTCTTCTATATCCTGTTCGTGTATATTCTCATCAGCACTGCTGACTTCTCCGGCAAAGAAAATGCTGTCACTGTTTGCCTTTAATTTTGCCGCAACAATATCAAGATCACTTTTTAATCCGTCCACAGTCTGATATCTTTTGCGTGTTTCTTTGGACATAGCCTTCAGTACAACTCTTTGCAATTCATCCGGAATATCCGGACAAAGTGTTGTTGGTTCTACAGGAATTTCCTCAAGGTGTTTCATAGCAACAGCAATTGGAGAATCGCTTTCAAAAGGCACTTTGCCTGTAAGCATCTCATATAAAACAATTCCGAGCGAATAAATATCGGTTCGGCAATCAACATAGCCGCCTCTTGCCTGTTCGGGAGAAATATAGTGAACAGAACCAAGAACAGCGTCGCCAACACGCATTGTGGAATTATTGCTTGCTCTGGCAATGCCGAAATCTGTAACCTTGACAAGCTCAGTATTGGTTATCATGATATTGTGGGGTTTGATATCCCTGTGGATAATGTTCTTTTCGTGGGCAACAGAGAGTGCACCGCAGATTTGCGAAGCAATTTTTGCTCCTTCTTCGGGGGAAATTCTACCTTTCTGCTTAATGTACT
>JAZPXS010000201.1:0-4673 GCA_045543775.1 Clostridia bacterium | reverse complement strand
GTAGTTGGATAAATTGCCCCAACTCCAAGATAATCTGCACCTTGCCTATAAGCTTCGAGAGCCTGCGGAACGGTTTTTGTTGTTGCTCCTATAATAAAATCATCACCCAGAATTTTTCTTGCTGTAGAAATCGGCATATCGCTTTGTCCGAGATGAACACCCTCTGCACCTACGCTAAGAGCAACATCCACTCTGTCGTCAATAATAAGCGGTACATTGTATTTCTTTGTAAGTAAATGTACTTTTTCTGCAAGGGAAATGTATTCTCTCGTAGTCTTATCCTTTTCTCGAAGCTGGAGAATGGTTGCACCTCCTTTTAATGCTTCTTCTGTTCTTTTTAAAAATTCATCTTCCCCAAATCCGGTACTATCTGTTATAAAATATAGTGTTGTATCAAAATTTTTCATCTTAATTTTCTCCTTTACATAAAGATAATCATTCAGAACAGGCTGCAGACCTTCATCAGTGATGTCCTCATACATCTTTTCAAGACTTCTGTTATCGTCAATTTCAAACTGTTCATCGCCCTGCACTCCATCTGACTCTTTTCCGCTGTATTTACTTTCGTGGTCACCTATTCCGGTAGATACGCCTGCTGAAACCTTTGTTGCGGCAATCTTAACGATACCATTTCTGAACTGTGCACTTTCGCGGGAGGATACTGTAATGCCGACAAACGGCAGGAAGATGCGGTAAGCACATATTATCTGACAGAGCTGCTTTTCGTGAACATCCAATGGGTTGATTTTATCGTTATTGATAATAGGTCTTAGCCTTGGGCAGGAAAGCGACATTTCTGCGTGAGGATATTTTCTTTGCAGATAGTACACGTGAAGGGCACTTGCCAAGGCATCCTTCCTGAAATCAGAAAGTCCTAAAAGTGCGGAAAACGCCACGCCTCTCATACCGCCCATAAGTGCCCTCTCCTGTGCATCAAATCGGTAAGGCCACACACGCTTGGCTCCCAGCAGATGAAGTTGTTCGTACCTTTCCGCATCATAAGTTTCCTGAAATACGGTTACATAGTCGGCACCGCACTTGTGAAGATACTTATATTCATCGGTATTTACGGGATATATTTCCAGTCCCACCATACGGAAATACTTTCTTGCTTTCTTGCAGGCTTCTCCGATATAGTCTATATCGCTTTTGGCACGGCTTTCGCCCGTTAAAATCAGAATTTCTTCCATACCACTGTCTGCAATAACCTTCATTTCCTTTTCAATCTGCTCCATAGAAAGCTTCATGCGGTTAATGCGGTTATAGCAGTTAAACCCGCAATACACACAGTAGTTTTCGCAATAATTGGCTATGTATAAAGGTGTAAAAAGATACACCGTGTTACCGAAGTGTTTACTTGTCTCGGCTCTTGCTCTTTGTGCCATTTGTTCTAAAAACGGCTCTGCTGCAGGAGAAAGCAGTGCCTTGAAATTTTCTATGGTACAGGTTTCGCACTCTAATGCTGCTTTTACATCTTTTGATGTATATTTTGAGTAATCAAATGTATTCATCTGCTCCATTACATTTTTGCATACATCCGATTCTATTTTCTCCATATCCGGTAAATATTCCATATGATTTTTTCGTGAGGAAGGGTCTGTTTCAAGTCTATGCTTTCTTGCAAGTGATTCCGGAGATAAATATTCGGAGTCCACAAAGAATTGATTCTCCATTTTGTGTACCTCCTTAATCTCTCAAAAATCCCGTAAGCGGATCGGATGCAGATGCACCTCGGGTAAGAACTCTGCCCAGACCTGAAAGATAGGCTTTTCTTCCGGCGTCGATTGCCTGACGAAAGGCTGATGCCATAAGAGGAAGATTACCTGCAGTAGCTAAGGCTGTGTTTGCCATAATAGCTGCTGCACCCATTTCCATCGCTTCACACGCCTGAGAAGGCTTACCGATACCTGCATCAACAATAATCGGCAAATCAATTTCATCAATAAGAATCTGAATAAAATCCTTTGTTGCAAGTCCCTTATTTGAACCTATTGGAGATGCAAGAGGCATTATGGTTGCAGCTCCCGCATTGGCTAAATCACGGGCAACATTCAGATCGGGATACATATACGGCATAACAACAAATCCGTCATTTGCAAGGATTTCCGTTGCTTTGATGGTTTCTTCATTATCCGGAAGAAGATACTTTGAATCACGCATAATTTCAATCTTAACAAAATTGCCGCAGCCAAGCTCACGGGCAAGCCTTGCAATTCTTACAGCTTCCCGGGCATTTCTTGCTCCGCTTGTGTTAGGAAGAAGCGTAATTCCTTTTGGAATAAAATCTAAAATATTCTCTTGTTCCTTTGTGTTTGCACGGCGGACAGCAAGAGTTATAATCTCTGCACCTGCATCCTTTACCGCAGCTTCAATTAAATTGAGTGAATATTTTCCGGAGCCTAAAATAAAACGGGAATTAAATTCGTGACCGCCGATAACAAGTTTATCACTGTTCATTTGCATTTCCTTCTTTCTATACTTCGTTTTCTTCTGCTATAATTCTTAAAACCGTATGTGCCTGATGTGCGGCACACACCATAACTCTTGAAGATACAAGACCTATTCCATCATTTGCATCGCTTACTTCATCGCCGCAAAGATAAAACCGTTTTGAAATTTTTCTTGTATGTATTGCATTGGCACTTTCAAGCCCTGCCATTCCTGAGGCTGCCACAATATATTTATCCGGCATTTTCTCCAGAACAAAATTTGTCAGCATCGCCTTATCCTCCGGATTATCAAATGCTTCGCATACAATATCGGCATCTGAAATAATACCCTTTGCATTGCTTTCGTCAAGGTAAATGGTGTGTATCTCTGTTTCGAGATATGGATTTATTTCTTTCAGGTTATCTCTCAAGGCTTCTGTTTTGCTTTTTCCGATTTGATTTGTCTTGTACTGCTGACGGTGCAGATTTGTTATATCCACTTTGTCAAAATCTATCAGTATGAGTTTTCCTATACCTGCACGTGCAAGTGCGATAGCTATATTGGAGCCAAGACCGCCAAGACCGCATACGGCAACAGCTGCGGATGATATTTTCTTTTGAAAATCAACTCCGTGTCTGTCAGTCAATGCCTTTATCCATTCTTCTTTAGTTGGAATCATATCAGCCGCCTCCTACAAAGCTTACAACCTCAACGCTGTCGCCATCCTTAAAAATTGTATCATCATACTTTAGTTTAGGAACTATATCGCCGTTAAGCTCTACTGCCACACGCATCAGGTCATAACCTGCAGAACTGAGATATTCCGCAACGGACCTTCCGTCTGCATCTGTTTTTTCCCCATTAATTCGTACCACGCTATTCACCTCCAAAAATTCCAATAAAAAAGGAGCTACCGATTTGGTAACTCCTAAGAATACTTGTATTTTCCTAAAACTCGCGTTTAAGGCATCCCTACGTTGGCATTATCCAAATCAGGTTCTCGGTCGAAGGTCGCACCTTCCTCTCAGCCTGTAATACAAGCTCCCGTTTTTTATTCTGTTTTGTATATTATATCAGTTTATAATGAAGATTACAATACTTTTTGAAAAATTTAACTGTTTCGGTTTAAAAATCTATATTTCCGGCACAATGAAGTTCATTTCGTTCAGAGCTTTTTCTATTTTGTCAAGAATTTCTTCTGTTTCCGCACGAACTGTATGATAATGGTATCCACCCGTGACATTCATAAGCTCGGAGGACGTTCCCGTTCTTACCCCTTCCAAAAACTGAGCTATATGATGTCTTGATGAAATATTGAGAGGAGCTGTCATTTTTCCATACACCTTATGCCACACGAAAACATCTGCAACAGTTCCGCCAAAGTCGACTATTGCATTGAGCTCATCCTCTGTCTGCTCTCTTGTGTGAAACACCTTGAACACACGTTCGCATAACGGTGATGTATGCATAACATAGCCATTGTGAGTTGACAAAATTTCGTATCCGTCGGATTTCAGAGCCGCTATATCCTGAACAATAATTTGCCTTGATACACCAAATTTTTCAGAAAGCATCGCTCCGGATATTGCTCTTTGCTCTGACATCATATAGTTAGCAATTTCTTTTCTTCTTTCAGCTGCTTTCATCCCATTACCGCCTTTTTATTAAACTGCGTGGAGATTTTTAAGAGAAAGATCAAGAATAGGCGAAGAATGTGTTAATGCACCGCTGGAAATGTAATCAACTCCGATATCAATAAGCTTCTCTATGTTTTCTTTGGTCACATTGCCGCTGCATTCTGTTTCTGCCTTTCCTGCCGTAAGCTTTACAGCTTCTTTCATATCATCCACGCTCATATTGTCAAGCATAATAATATCTGCACCTGCATCCAGAGCTTCTTTGAGCATATTGAGGTTTTCTACCTCAACTTCAATTTTTCTGACAAATGGTGCATATTCCTTTGCCATTTTAATTGCCTCTTTTACTCCGCCTGCAGCACCGATGTGATTATCCTTAAGAAGAATTCCGTCACTTAGATTAAATCTGTGATTGTAGCCGCCTCCGACTTTTACCGCATATTTTTCAAACACCCGCATATTCGGTGTTGTTTTTCTTGTATCCAGAAGCTTTGTTTTTGACCCTTCAAGAAGGTCTGCAATCTTCCTTGTGTATGTGGCAATACCACTCATCCTCTGCAAGTAATTAAGTGCTGTTCTTTCACCCGAAAGAAGAACACGGATATC
>JAZPXS010000200.1:0-9091 GCA_045543775.1 Clostridia bacterium | reverse complement strand
ATCAAGCATAGCGCTTACATTAACAAGTCCGCCGGCTCTGTAAAAACAGTCAAGCCCTAAAAGGTGGGAATGACCGCACCCGAATATGTAAACAATACCGTCATTCTCGATTGTTTCAGCAACGATTTTTGCCGCCGCCAAAATTTTTTCGCTTTGGGTATTTTTTACCTTTTCTAAAACTGAAATCAGTTTTTCGTAATATTCACCAAAAATCATTTTTTAAGCACTCTTTTATAATTTCTGCCTATATTATCCCAGAGTTCAAGCGGATCTTTAGCCGCAACAGATGTACCGTAACCGCCGCGATATGTCCAAGTAGCCAAACGGTCAACACCGAGTTCTTCGTACATATCAACAACCTTGTCAATTTGAGCGAAATCATCAGGACGCTTGTTGTAACCCATAAGCCAACGTTCACTCTGTTTGCCGTATTTTTTAGCCATAGCAACTGTTCTCTCGGTAATTTCTCTGAAGAAGCTTTCAGGAAGAGACCAGTTAATAATTGTTGTTGAGAAAACATCGAAGTACGGGCAGGAAGCAACCATATCCCAGTTGTCGTAGCCTCTTAATTCTGTCACATAATACGAATTAAGTGTAGCATGTACGCAACAGGTTATTTCAAGGTTAGGGTTATACTCTTTTAATGCCTTGGATGTATCCGAAAGAGTATAGAGAGCCTCTCTCCATCTAAACTGCTTAACATCGTCATTCATAAACTTGGGCATTTCATATCCGTAATATTCCTCAAACTTTTTCATACATTCAGGACATCTGCAAGCCCAGTCATCACCTGCTCCGCCTGTAATCGAAGCGTATGACTTAGGATAAGCATAGTGGGGTTCGTCCCAGAAGAAGCCGTCTACTTCTGTATTCTTTGCAAGCTTTAAGCACAAGCCCTTGAAGTAATCTCTGAACGAGTTTGTGTTAAAACATGCCGCATTGAGCACCTCTCCGGTATATGCACTAACCTGTCTGTGATGAATATTGTTCTGAAGGAAAAGACTAACCTGTTCGCCGCCGAAGTATTTGCCGATGCCCCAAGTGTCTGCAATTACTCTCAGACCTGCCTTATGGGCTGTCTTAACTATTTCGTTTATGTTCGGAAACCAAAAGTCCATATCGAACTCTGTGATTGCCAAAATAACGGTATCGCAGCCGTGCTCTTTCATTTCGATAAAATCCTTTTCTGCGTGCTCAACATAGTTGAAGCCATAGTAACTTACTGCTGTGTGTTTGATAGACATAATTTTTCTCCTTTATTTAAATTTTATAACCATTTAAAATCAATTTCACCTTTTGACCATCCTGCTCTTTCATAATAGCCATTAACAAAATACGATTTTCGCATAAGCATTGCTGTTTTGGTCTGAAATACGGATACATCGCTTTGCGCAATACATATATCCTGCCAACAACTTGCCGCAACCTTTAAAACATATGGCATTCCCGTAGAAAGTGTATGCCATGTTGTATGAAGTACACCGAGCATATTGTGTTTTTTGATGGTATCCATACAAGAATCAATTTCAGCATCACCTATATCCCATGGACAAATAAGGCAATCAAAACCAGCATCTTTAAATATAAGCGAAGTCTCTACAGGATATTTCTTTATCCAATACTGCCAGTCGCCGATTACAATGTTTTTATCTATTTTTGAAATCATATAATTCTGAGCTTCGGCATCGGGACACGATGTGAAGTAATTGTTTTCAGGATTAAATTCAGGTGATTTATGGATAAGCATATCTCCCCACATGATAATTCTTTTACCCAAATTGTTCATTTCAGCATTTAATCCGTTTATAAAGTCACAAAGTGCATCCATATTTTTCTTAGTAAATGTAAACCCATAAGCTTCATCACAACCTATGTGAAAGTACTCTCCATCGCCGCAAAGTTCCATGAGTTCTAAGCGGATTTGTCGTAGTAACTCACGAGTTTCATTTTTACTTATATCCCAACACCAACCATCATCGGAAAAATACGATTGCAATGATGGATTCTGATCTAATACAACATGCTTGCCATGCATAACACGACTTGCAGCAGCATGTCCCCAATGGTTGAACATGGGAATTATTTCTATACCCAATTCGTTTGCCTGCTTTATGAGCGGTCTGACTTGTTCTTTTGTAAAAGCGTGCTCCCACGAAAGTTCTTTAAGACAATCGTATTTAAGCATTCCCCAGAATTCCAACACAATATGGGTATATCTTAACGCCCCGCAAAACCTGATAAACTTTTCAAGTTCCCAAAGTTGAGTGTCAGGAAACACGCAAAAATGTACCATACGATTTTTAACTAATGGTGATTCCTTTATATTACATGCTTTTATTTCAAGCTCGGGATTGTCACCTGTGTTCAATACATTTATCATTGATATAAGCTTTATATATCCATATATAAGATTTTTTTCATCTTGTGCAACAACAGAAATCCCGTGTTCGGTTACAGAAATTGCATATGCATTTCCATCAAGTTCCGGTTTGGCAATATTTCCTACGCAAAAGACAAAATCATTAGAAGATGAAAAATCTACATTACTTGTTCTTGAAGAAAAGTTAAACCAAAACTCTTTTAAAGTTTCATTGTGCAGTGCATTGTGTGCAGTTGCTTGCACTTTTCTCCCAAAGATAAAAGAATCCGGATTTTTCGAGAACTTTTTACTATCTACATTCACAAAATTCTCTCCTTTCGCTATTAATAATTACAGTATACAAAAATCACTTTTAAAATAAAACTGATTTTTCAGCCTAAAAGGTGGACTTTTTTGTCACACTGTGTTATTATATTATTGGTGATGTATATGATATATAATTTTGATGGTTTATCCTTTCAGATAATGGAGATTAATACTTACTATCATAAGAATGGTTATTACAATGTTTCAGGGCGGCCATATTCTGCACTAAGTTTTCGAGTAAACGGTACTGCAGATTTCGAAATCAACAATACCAGTTTTTCCTCTACAGAGGGCAGTATAATTTTTATACCCAAAAATGCTTCATACAAAGTAAGATACTCTAATGGCGAAAGTATAGTAATACACTTTTTAAAGTGTAACTACCGGGATACCGAAATTATAGAACCTATGATAAATGAAATCATGTATAAAGAATTCAAGGACATGCTTATAGAATGGCAAAAAACGCATTCTGTAAACAGAGCAAAATCTTCTGTATATAATATTCTTGATCTGATATTCAAAACCAAAATCCGTTCCATAGAAGATGATGTTTTTGACGAATGTATTTCTTTTATGCGTGAAAACTATAATGATCCTAACATAAACATATCTGGTATATGTACACAAAATCATATAAGTGAATCCAGTCTCAACAGGAAATTCAAAAGTTACTACAACCTGTCACCCAAACAATACATTTTGAAACTACGCCTTGAAAAAGCAGTCGAATTACTCATAGATGGAAAATATTCCGTGAAACAAATATCTGGTGCCTGTGGATTTTGTGATGAAAAGTATTTCTCAAGGGCAATAAAACAAAAGTTAGGACATCCCCCATCTTATTTCAAAAAAACAAGCTCCATTTAACGTAAAAAGGTCACAGCATTTTTCTGTGACCTTTTTTGAAAGGCGATTGCAATATGAGATTAAGCAACCGCCTTTGATATTTTATTATTTAAATTTAGTTCGCCATTGGCAAAAATTCGTACAGGAACCATTTGACAATTTAGAGTGTCATTTATTTTTCTTCTACCAAGTATTTTTAAGTTTCTAAATGATTTATTCTATACAAATCTATATTCAGTAATTGTATTGAATTTTACACCTTTACGCAGAATGGAAGTCGGAAAATGCGAATGTTTAAGATTATTTGGAAATGCTTGTGTTTCAAGACAAAGCCCGCTGTGTTTTCCATATGTAGCGCCATCCTTGCATCTTTTATCCTCTTTTATAGCATTTCCCGTATAAAGCTGAATACCAGGACGGTCAGTATACACTTCCATCGAGATGCCACTTTTATCTCCCTTTAAAACGGCAACTTTTCGATAGCCTGTTCCGTTCAACACAAAATTATGATCAAATCCACCAAAAAGCTCTATTTGATGATGTTCAATGGCAAATCTCTTTCCAAATGTTTTTTTGAGTCTGAAATCAAAGGGAGTATCTGAAACAGTATGAATCTCACCAGTTGGAATACAGTTCTGAGAATTAGGTGTATAGAAATCACTGTTCATCCATAATAAATGAGAAGATATTGTTCCTGAATCGTGACCGTTTAAATTAAAATATGCATGATTTGTCATATTAAATATGGTATCTTCGTCGCCCTCACCTTCGTAATTAATTTTCAGACTATTATCATTTGTCAGGGTATATGTAACTTTAACATTTACTGTTCCGGGAAAACCTTCTTCTCCATCAGGACTTGTGATACCTAAAACGAGTGATGGTTCATCTTCATCTATAATTTGTACATCCCATATTTTTTTGTCAAAGCCAGATCTTCCACCGTGAAGGTTGTTCTCTCCATCATTAGCAAAAAGCTTATATGTTTTTCCGTTAAGTTCAAACTCAGAATTTTCTATACGGTTGGAATTTCTGCCAATCAGACAGGAAAAATATGTATTGCTGCGCAAGTATTCTTCAAGAGTATCATAACCAAGCACAACATCTATACCTTTATAAATGAGCTTCCGTATTACTCCACCGTAATTTAGTATTTCAGCACTTAAACCATTTTTATTGACAAGGGTATACGCATAGATGGTCCCTTTATCACACTCACCGAATTTTTCCTTAGTAACAGGCATAATTTAGCCTCCTCGCATTTAATACCATCTGGTACTTAATTGATTGGAATCAGGTGAAACAACATCGGGCGACAATCCAGGTATATATTTACATGCTTCCATAAGAACATCGCCAAATTTACCATATCCGCCGCACACATGATGTATATATGGGCCTTCCACAAGCTTGTGTTCCCACTTTGCCCAATCATCTACCTCTATCCATACATAACTTCCTACATTTTTGGGACCTGTAGTAGTTATGGCTTCGCCAATAAGTAATTGATAATTACCGTGGTCACCGTCAAACCTTGCAACTGTGAGCTCTCCGGACTTTAATTCCCATTCGCAAATACCAAAATTGTTATCGTGATATTTACTGCATCCCACAAGACAATCCGTTCCCTCTTTTGCAAGTGAATAAGGAAAATTACCACAATGCCACAAGAGTTCTGCGTTGTCGTTGTGGGGGTGCCTTACCGTTACATCAGCAAAGAAAGGTACACCACTATCCGCAAGTGCAGCCTGCATCATTACTGCAGTTATTGCTCCGTGAATATCTGTCTCGCATACAGTTGGAATTCCCTCATCTGTAAGCATTGAATTTGCAAAGCAAGGCATAATTCCAACCAAATCCTGAAGGGATGTCCAGCATTGAATGGCTATAGCACGGCAATTATAAGTTAGAGCCAATTCCTTCATGGCCACCTTAAGCGCAGATACTTCTTCTATTTTTTCTGCGCTTATATTCTTGGAATGACTTTTTATAAAAGCAACTGTTTTTGTAAAATCTTCGCCCTTATCTTCTTTTACTTTCTTCATTCTGCAAACAACATCATTAAGAGTTATGGGATATAGGTGAACATTGAATTTTTCCAAAAGCTCATTTTCGTTGCATATGACACTGCAAAACGGTTCAGGTCTTGTAGAAATCTGGAGTATATTTAGATTTCTTACAGCTTTTACCACTCTTACAACTTTAATGAATTTTTCAAAACCGATTTTCCATTCCTCGCCATCTATCCATGAGTTGGTAAGATATGTAAAAGGTACATTATGTCGTCTTAACACCTTGCCCGTTGCAAAAAGTCCGCACTGTGAATCACGGCTTCTGAGTCCCGAACTATCGGGTGCATCATCACGGGGACCCCATAAAAGCACAGGCACATTCAGCGCGCGTGCTATTTGAGAAACTCTGTTTTCTGACCCAAAGTTGCAATGAGGGAAAAACACCGCATCAACTTTATTTGATACAAATCGTTCTATAATTATTGGAATATCAATATCCCTATACAACAATTCTTCTTCATTTATACCGCATAAATCAATTATTTCAACATCAAATTCATTTAATTGGTTGCGTATTATTTCGTTGAATTTTATTGCCTCTTCGCGACTAAAAACATCTCTTCGTGTCGGGCAATATGCAAGACTTATTGTTTTCATTTCACATTCCCCACTTTTCCATCATGTTTCTTTCAAAATCAAGCAAGAATTTTGCTTCCTTGTCGAGGTTTGATTCTGATGTATCGTCAACAAGATTTCTCCAGGTTTTTATACTGAAGCCAACTTCGCCGCCCATTAAAACAAATGGTTCCGATACAATTCTTCCGGTATAATTTACATCCTTTAATGCCTTAAAAATTTCATCCCAATCAAGATGTCCTTTTCCGGGAACAACACGATTGTTTTCTCCTGTATGGAAGCCTTTAAGATATTTGCCTGCGTGTCTTATAGCATCTCCTATGTTATTCTCTTCAATGTTCATATGATATGTATCGAGCAGGACACCGATAGCAGGAGAATCAACCATTTTAACATATTGAACTGCCTCCTCCGATGTATTTAGAAGAGCACCTTCAAAACGATTTACTGCTTCAACACAATATGTAATATCCATATCCTCAGCGCTTTTTACAAGCTCCTTCATGCTTTTTATACTTTGCTCAAGCATCTTCGATTTGTCTTCAAGAATATAATCAGGAGCACCCCAGCCTGCATAGCTGACACCGGAAATGATTTTGCCTTCCAGCTTCTTAACCTGATTCATGATATCCAAAAGATATTTAACACCGCCAATGCGGACACTCTCATCAGTTGATGAGATATCGTACTTTTTGTCAAGACCCAAGCTGTAAGTAAGTTCTATACCGCGTTTATCAGCTTCTGCTTTAATTTTACTAAGCTTTTCATCGCTCATTTCCAAAAGCGGCTGAGCCTGAAATTCCAAAACATCAAAGCCAATGTCTGCAGCCTTGTTTATGTACTTAATATGATCTGCATCCCATTGTTTTTCCCAAAAATTCATAAAAATTCCTAGTCTATTCATAATCACATACTCCTAAAAAATTATTGTTTTTTTCTCACCTTTTTTTATGTGAATTTTCTTGATGTTTTTTAAAGTTTTGTGTGGAACATAATCATATTGAAGAACTGAATACTCCGTATCAAAATTTCCATTATTGACAATTTCCACAGTGTTTTTATCTATCCAGTTTTCGCATATATCGGCATAGGTAAGACCATGTCCGAATTCATATACGGGGGTACCTTTAAAAAATCTATATGTTCTGTTCCTCATGCTATAATCTTCAAAATCAGGTAAATCATGGTCGGATGCATAAAAGGTTACCGGCAATCTTCCGCTTGGTGAACACTTCCCAAATAAAACATCTGCCAAAGCTTCGCCGCCCCTTGATCCTGGATAAAAGCACTGAATAACTGCACTACAATTCTTATCCTGTTCTCCCAAAGCGATACAGCTTCCTGACACATTAACAAAAACTATAGGTTTTCCGGTATCTTTTATCATAGCGTAAAGTTTTTTCTGGGTCTCAAAAAGCTCAATGCTGCTTTTGTCGCCATAAAAGCTTCCGCTGTATTCATCCGGTTGCTCGCCTTCAATATTTGGATTAAGTCCCATGCACATAATTACGACATCACTTTTTTGTGCAGCTATAACTGCCTCAAAGTAAGTTTTTTCATCCCACGATTCAGGCTCATTATAATAATGGCATCCTTTTGCATATAATACATTTCTACATTCGTTCTGTATACCTCTTAAAAATGTTGTATATCGAGATGGCGTTCCATTATAGTTTCCCAAAAGAACATCTTTTTCATCAGCATTGGGTCCAATTACAGCAACTTTCAAGTCTTTGCTAAGCGGTAGTATTCCATCATTTTTTAAAAGAACGATGCTTTCCTGTGCCATCTTCAAATTTAAATCTTGGTGTTTTTTACAATCCACAATATCGTAAGGGATTTTGTCATACTCACAATCATCTGCAAACATACCCAATCTGAATCTCGCCGCAAACAATCTTTCTACTGATGCTGTTATAGTTTCCTCGCTTATAAGTCCTTTGTTATATGCATCAGACAGGTTTTCATAGGCACTTCCTATGCATAGATCACATCCGTTATTTACTGACGTTGCAGCGCTTTCTGTCAAATTACTTGTATGCTTATGATAGTTATTTATATCTTCTACCCCGCCTGCATCTGATTCAATATATCCTTCAAAACCAAACTTCTTTCGTAAAATATCATCAAGCAAGATTTTACTTGCAGTACAAGGCTCCCCGTTTACTGCATTGTATGCACACATTACCGCAGATGGTTCTGCGTTATTTATACAATATTCAAACGCTCTCAAGTAAGTATCATACATCGTTTCCTCATCTATTTCCACATTAAATCCATGCCGGCAACTCTCCGGTCCAGAGTGAACAGCAAAGTGTTTTAGTGTAGCATCACACTTACGGTATTTCCCCGACCCCTGCAAGCCTTTGATAAATTCTGTGGCCATCACTCCTGTAAGATAAGGGTCTTCACCATAAGTTTCATGACCGCGTCCCCATCTTGGATCGCGAAAAATATTTATATTGGGAGCACACATTGTAAGACCTTGATATATATCTGTAAATCCTTGTTTTTTGTTTTCGTTATACTTTGCTCTAGCTTCATCAGAAATCGCACTTGCAACCTCATACATAAGTTCCTTATTAAAGCTTGCTGCCATCGCAATAGATTGCGGAAATACGGTTGCCACACCATTTCTTGCTACTCCATGCAGGCACTCATTCCACCAATTATATGCAGGAATTTTCAGTCTTTGTATAGCAGGAGCATCATATTTCATCTGCGAAAGTTTTTCGTCAATTGTCATTTTATATACTAACTCTTTTGCTTTCTTTGTAAAACTCATAAAAATCCTCCATTGCCTGAGTAAAGTTCTTAAATATTCCGACATGCATTTCTCCGCCGCTTGTATCAACAGGAATTTCACAATTCCAACATTCAGGTACACCAAAAACACCTTCAAATGTCC
>JAZPXS010000199.1:0-4735 GCA_045543775.1 Clostridia bacterium | reverse complement strand
ATACCTGCATGGTCTGTACCGGGTACCCAAAGGGCATTGTAGCCTGCCATTCTCTTGTAGCGGACAAGAATATCCTGAAGAGTTTCATCAAGAGCATGTCCCATATGGAGCTGTCCTGTAACATTGGGAGGGGGAATAACCACGGTAAAGGGTTTTTTGGAAGAATCCGGCTCTGCGTGAAAGTACTTGTTGTCAAGCCACATAGAATATATCCTATCCTCTACCTCGGCAGGATTATACTGCTTTGCAAGTTCTTTTTTTGTTGCCATTGTAAGTTTCAATCCTCTCTGTTTAGGCAGTTATCATCATATAAACAACAACTGCCACCGTAATTAAATATAAAATAGATTTGTAAACAATATCTTGCTTTTGAGTTGGTTCTTCCTTAAGAAAAAAACCTAAAATTTTCTTAGAAAGATAATTGCAAATCAAAAGCACTGCCAGAATAAACACTAAAAAATATTTCATAATATCATTCCTATGTAATGGCTTTGCAAAAATGCAAGCCATTTTTTACTTGGATACGGAAAGCTTGTGTACCAGTGCATACATATCACGGTTCAGACACTTTTTCATTTCCAGTCCTTCCGTAATATCAAGATCTGTAACATCGCCGCCCTTAACTACCACAACTCTGTTTGTCTTGCCCTGAGCAATAAGGTCAACGGCTCTTGAGCCCATAACTGCAGCCATAACTCTGTCACGAACCGTTGGGCTTCCGCCTCGCTGAATGTGCCCAAGAATGGTAGCTCTTGTATCTATATCGGTTTTTTCCTTAATGAGCTTTGCCATTTTGCTTACATCCATATCAACACCCTCGGCAACAACAATGAGATTGTGCTTTCTGCCGCTGGCTCTGCCCTGCCTTATTACTTCTATTACATCTTTTTCAAAATCAAAAGGCACTTCGGGGGTGAGTACAACCTCTGCGCCTGCGGCAATTGCAGTTTCCACAGCTATATAGCCGGCTCTTGCACCCATTACCTCAATTACTGAACATCTGTGATGGGATGTGCAAGTGTCACGAAGCCTGTCTGCTGACTCCAGAGCAGTGTTGAGAGCTGTATCAAAGCCTATTGTGTATTCACTGCAGGCAATATCATTATCTATTGTGCCGGGAATGGCGATGGTGAGTATGCCGTGTTCCGAAAGTGCTTTGGCACCACGGAAGGAACCGTCACCGCCTATTACAACGAGGGCATCTATGCCCATTTCCTTGCATACATCTGCACCTGCCTTGATGCCCTCGGGAGTTTTGAACTCGGGGCAACGGGCAGTTTCCAGCATAGTACCGCCTCTCTGCAGATACTCGCTCACACATCTTGCATCCATATCTATAATATTCTTTTTGAGAAGACCTCGATAGCCTTCCTTGATACCTTTGACATTAAATCCATAGCGAAGTCCCGTACGCACAACAGCACGCACTGCCGCATTCATACCGGGAGCATCACCGCCGCTTGTAAGAACTCCGATTGTTTTGATTTCCATATGCTTACCTCCAATTGTGTATATAATAATCCATATTAATCCATAATATAGCCATTTTATAACATTTTCGGTAAAAAATCAAGTATTATACACAAGTTTTATCCAATTTTTATCCAATAAACATCTGAGTCCATATATTTCCCTTGGCAACATATCCTACTCCGATTGTTGTAAATGATGGATTTAATATATTTTTTCTGTGTCCGGAAGAATTCATCCAGGCATTTACAACCGCCTGAGGGGTTTTCTGCCCCATTGCAATGTTCTCTGCGGCGGTTTTGTAAGATATACCAAAGCTTTTCATCATATCAAAGGGTGAACCGTAGGTGGGACTTGTGTGAGAGAAATAGTTCTTGTCCGCCATATCCTGAGATTTTACTCTTGCCACACGGCTGAGCTGCCAGTCCTGTGTAAGCGGTTTCAGTCCGTTTTGACTCCTTATCTGATTTACAAGGCGTACAACCTCGGTTTCGAAATTCGATACTGACGTGTCTGCCTCCGGAACTGTTATAAGCTGACCGGGATATATGAGATTGGGATTTTCTATTTTGGGATTTGCATCCACTATTTCTTTTAATCCCTGCTGATACTTTACTGATATCTTCCACATTGTATCGCCCTTTACTACCTTGTGACTTATATTTGCGTGAGAAACTGTAGTAACAACCGCTGCCATAATAAGAGTTGATATTATTGCCTTTTTCATATTTATCCTCCTTTTGCACTTGTTAGTTTTATAAAAAAGTGCACCACCATTATAACACATTGGTTTACATAATTCTATCGGTAATATGTGGATGATATTTTGGATACACAAAAAGGCAGAAACGGTTTGTCCGTTTCTGCCCGTAAATATTCATATAGGCTTAGTTAATTATAACAGTTCTTGTAGCCTGCTCCCACTCTACATTACAACCGAAAGCTTCGCTGATTGCTCTTACCGGAACAAGGGTTCTGCCGTTTATCGCTTCGGCAGGAACATCAAGCTCAACACCCACACCGTCAACGGTCATAATATTGCTTCCCAAAGTCAGGATAACTGTCACATTTTCTCTTCTTGCACTAACTGTCTGAGTATCATTATCCCAGTCTACAGTTGCACCGAGTGCTTCAAAAATGGCACGGACAGGAACAAGGGTTCTGCCCTGCTTTGCCACCGGAGGCTGGTCAAATACAACCGTACTGCCCTTTACGGTTACTGCAATAGGAGAAGATTCAAGGTAATCACTCTGGGAACCATAGACATAATCACTTACACCATAGTCATAACCATATACATAATCCGCCACACCGCAATTAGAGCCATACACATAGTCAGACACACTGTAGTCATAAACATAATCGCTTACACCATAATCATAGTCATAGACATAATCACCAACACCGCCATCATAAACATAGTCGGATACGCCGTTATCATAACCGTAAACAAATCCGTTTACATCATCTCCTGCAAACTCCCCATCCGCAAAAGCTGCAGGACAAGCAGCTGTAAGCATACACACAATAAGACTCATTACTACATAAAATTTAAATCTTTTCATTTGTTTTCTCCTTTTAAATCATAAAGTATTTTGCCGAAAAATGATCCGTCTTGTCCGGCATCGGATGCAATTTTTTGAGCTTTTTCCTCAAAATCCTCTCCGTAGCCATCGATAATAAATTTTTTGAGCAATGTATTGTATGGATATATTTCCAATTTGCTCAAAAGATATTCACCTCTTTTCTCCCGGCTCATTGAATCAAGAAGTATCATTTCTGTTGGCATATATTTGAATTTTTTTAGCTTTGGACTGTTTTTATTTTCTCCGGACATATATCTTCTTCCGCCTGCAATGCGGCTCAGCCGCACTGATGACCTGTAAATGTAGCTTTCGTTAAAGCTTTGGCAAACCTCATCCGCACTTGTAATTCTGACGCTTTTTTTCTGGAATGAAGAGTATGTAATGATTCCAGTCAACACAAACAGGAAGCATAATATCAAGGCTGATGCAGAACTTTTGGTAACTGCAAAACCAACAGAATATGTCTTCTCCTCAAAGTCCGGAAGAAGCAAAATAATCAGTACCGAAACGGTAAAGAAAGAAAGTGAAAAATCCATAAGTGCGTGAAGCAGAATAACTATCGGAAGAAGGATATTTTTCTTTTGGATATATGCTTTTTTAAACTCCAGAATACAAACCGTCAAAAACAACGCAAGACCAACAATGCCGGAATTTACACCGATTGCAACAATACTGCTGTGAATGAGCTTTGCCTCATAAAATCCGGTCTGATAATACTGTTTTGCAAGCTCCCACCAACCTGCACCGATTCCGGATATCGGGTTATGTATAATACACATAAATCCGTCGTGTATCTGGAGAAGACGTTCCAGGAAAGTGCCCATACTTTGTATGACTCTGCCTTTAAGCAGGAAAGCCATAGCAAGAGCCGCAGCTATGCACAGACCAAGGTAAATATATTTTTTGTTTTTGATAAGTTTGCATCCGACAACAATCGCAAAAAGTCCAATCGCTCCTACAGACTGCGAAAGAACAAGAGCCAACAGGAAAACGAAACGGCATCTTTTTAAAAACTGCGACTGTCTTCCTGCAGACAGAAAAAACATAACTGCAAAATATATTCCGCATACGTTTGAATAGTCAAAAGGCAAGCTCAACCTCTGCAAAGCTGATGCATCAGTACTCTTTTTGATGCAGTGAGCAATTGCAATAATTGCAACCCACATTGAGGCTTCTATGATAATATCCAATGTCTTTTCCTTTGATACATTGCTGTTTGAAATACATATCCAGAATCCAAACACAACGAGCGGCATAAGTCCCCTCGCAGCATATTCAATAAAAAATCCGTTTTGAAGGGAGCATCCGAGATACCACAGAGAAAAAATTCCGAATATCCCCTGACTTGCAGTAATTCTTATTCCTTTTTTCAGCCAGAGAGCTGCAAAAACAATAATTCCTGCAATTACAATCGGCGTTTCGTGAAATCCGCCGTAGCAAAATAAAAATATGATGTATATAGCAGATAGTATAATGGTATGTAAATTAAAGGGAATTTCTTTTTTGGGATTTTTCGAAACATTTGTCTTCTTTACTTTTATAGTAGTTGCCACCGTTATTCCCCCTTAATCCCGTGTGTTTATGCAAGAATAAAGTACATTTCTGAGCCTTGGCTGATAAAAGGTTTCCTGAGGGTTTAGAAGTCGGATCGTAGCCATGTCGTTCTGTGAGCCAAGGAG
>JAZPXS010000198.1:0-4864 GCA_045543775.1 Clostridia bacterium | reverse complement strand
CTTTTCAGTTACACAAGGGCAGAAGATTCATTCTGAAGTCTTGTCTGGAATTCCACAGAAAAACTGCTCTGCTTTTCGCTGTTTTCAAGAGCAATGGCATATTTTCTGGGAATTTTTACCTCAACACCTCTGGGAACAATCATTCCTACACCGTTTACTGCAACAAATACATCATCCTTGTACTTGTTGTTGTCCTTAAATAACTTGACGGAAACAAGCTCGTTATAATACTCTTTGGCACTTATCTTTTTAGTGCTTTTAGGCTGTTCCGCCGTCTTTGCGGTTGCTGAAGATTTTGAACTCATAGTATCATTCCTTTCCTTTATACAGTATTAGTTAGCTTCTCCCTCAAATGTTGATGCACTCTCTACTCTCACTATGTAGTTATCCACAAGAAGCTCTGCCGCCTTAGTACCCTTCCAGCCTGCTGTTGCTCTCTGGTTTAATGGGTCCGCAGTTCCGCCGGAGCCTACCTGCTTTACTATGTGTTCAAGACCGCCGCCGGTAACCTCTGTTACACCGTAGGCGTTTGCACCCATTACAAGAGTGGAGTATACGCTTCTGCCGCCTGCACCGCCGCCATCGCCAAAGATTATGGTTTCTGCACCGTCAAGCTCAAAGGGAAGGGGTTTGGGAACAGAGTTGGGATCAAAGAAGATAAATCCATTTTCATCCACGCCGCAAATTACCACGGAAACAGCAGGTACTGCACCCTCTTCCGGCATTGGATTGACAATGTTTATTCGCTTGCCAACCAGCTCATTTGCAAATTTGATGTCTAAACCGGCTACGCCCATAGTGTATTTACTGTAAACGCCGGCTATAATGTTCGATTCTCCCGCATTATCTGTATATCCGCCTGCTTCAAAAGTCTTCTTTCCCTCTACCAACGGTTCTGCGGTAAATACCTTTGCCTCGGTACTCTCTACAAATCTCACACCGCCGATTTTTCCGATTTCTCCGGCATAAATTGTTTCCGCATTGGCATATTTATTCACATCTATCCACTCGGGATCTCTCATAAGGTCGTAGGCAACATCAGGATGGATTATGGCAACGTAGCCTCCGTCTATTTTGGGAGTGTTCTGTGCCTTTAACATTCTTGCTGCTTTGAATATCTCTTCAACAGTAAGCTTGTTTTCTTCTCCCAATGCTCCTCTTTCTTCCACTCCGCCTGCATACATTACATTTGTGCCGGAGTTAAGAACCTCTCTTGTAACAGTATCAAGAGTGCTTCCTGCCTGAGAGCCCAGAAGCTTTGTGGTTTCTACCAGGGTATTGTCAACAGAGGTGAGCATAAGCATATCAGAAAGGGTTACATAGTAACCGTACTGTGCTACCTCTGATGTTACATCAGTAACCGAAAGGCTTCCGCCGTTGGGAGTTACTCCCTCAGAAAGAGGCTTGGTTGCCTTGCTGAAGGGAACAAACTTACGGAAGTTTATTGTCTTACCGCCGTTTGCAGGTATGGGATGCTTTTGTCCGAACTGGTCGTGAACAAGGTTCGGAGATGCGTTATCTATAAGATAGTCGCTGTAATAGGTTTTCATTTCCGCAGAGAGTCCTGTGGTTGTATTGGCATTCATTTCAAACTGTGTATTTTCAGCCATTCAAATTCCTCCTTTTAATAAGCATCAAAAAGAAATTTTTTCTCCTCTTGCTGCCCGTCTTGCTATTTCCTCTCTGTCTTTTGGAGTCAGTGAGGACACTCCGTTTGCATAAATTGCGGAGCTTTTTGAAGAGAGACCGTTTTCAGCAGGTCGCATTGCCCTTTGTTTTATTGCTTCAACTGTCTTTTTTTCTGCATCTCTTGCGGCGGTATCTGCCGCCCTTGCCACAATATCGTTGTGGTGAATAACTTCGTAGGCGGTTTTTACATCAATGCCGTTTTTTATAAGAGATACAAATGACGGATTTGAAGCTTCGGCAAAAATGTCAAATTCAGGATATATCTCTTTGACCTCAACGCTTCTTGCATACCATCTTTCCACATCTTCGTTTGCTTTGCGAACAGCCTCCATATGAGCCTGGTTTTCCTTGTGACGGCGGTTTTCGCTCTCAAGCCTTTTTATGTACTTGTATTCTTCGATACCTATTCCCCGCTTATTGGCTTCGCCAACAAGATAGGCATCGTCAGCTTCAAGAGCCATTTTAAGTGCCGGAAGGTTTCCCGGTTCAATGCTGTACCTGTCACATAGCATTTCGACGATTTCACGGTTTGCATCATTTTGCTTGCGAAGAGCCGTATTCTCCTTGAATCTTCTGTTAAGGTTTTCCTTAACTCTCTCCTCATAAAACTCCTTGTAGTCACCCTTGATGAGTTTTTCAAACTCTGACCTCATCTCGGATTTACGGCGTTTGGCATCCTCCTCGGTTAAAGAAACCTCACCGGAAGCTGATACACTCTTTTCTTCTTTGTTGTCTGTATGTTCTTCCTTTGAGATTCCCTCAGTTTCGGACACCTTACCGCCGGGAATGGCGGGTTCCTTTTCGGAGACTGATATCTCCTCTGCCTTTGCTCCGGCAGTTACCTCTGCAGAAGCTGTTGTCATTAATTCTTTTTCCATTTTTTCTCCTTTCGTCTTTCCGAAGTGTCGTATTCAGCAGTCTTTCCTGCGTGTCACCTGCTGTAACTTAATTATACAACGGCAAAAAGGTGAATTTCGCATACTGTTTCAAAGAAAAATAAAACCCCCTCAAAGCCAGTTGTTTCAAGGCTTCGGAGGGGGTTAGGTGTCATTTAATATGAATTTTTGATTAAATTTTTTTCTTTTTCTTGTAACGTTATTGACACTTTGATATACTTAGAAAAGAGGTGATTGATTTGAAAACAAAAAAAATAGCAGCACTTGTATGTGCCTTTGGAATATTATTATCATCTGCCAATGCCTCCATACTCGGAACTGAAAATATGGAAAGCTCTGTGATAAACATCGGAAAGGGTGCACAACTGAAAACCAATTCCTTTTACAGTGACCAGACAGGAGTAGGACAACAAAGGGAATATTTTGTGGAATATACTCCCAACACAGAGCTTATTCCCGCTATTATAAATGACAGTATCTACGGCAAGATTAATGCATCTTCTATGGCAGATAAATTAAACAAAATGGGACTCTATCCCACAATGCTCATAAATTCCGACTTCTTTGCACTGAATACCGGAGTACCCCTGAGCCACCAGATAGCAGAAAAAAAACTCGTGGTGATGGATTCAGGAGATATGGATGCCATAGGCTTTAACTACAACGGTACGGCATTTATTGCTCCGCTAAGTCTCAAGCTCACAGCATCAGTTAATTCTCATAATATAGATATTGGTGTTGTAAACAAAGCAAGACAGCCGTACCATATATATATGTACACTGATAAATTCTCAGATACAACAAGGGCAACAGACAACGGAGTAAACATAGTAATCGGAGATACCGAGGGAAGTCTGTCTATAGGAAACAAATTAAGAGGAACCGTGGAATCCGTTACCTTTGACAGCGGACCTGTTTCCATACCGGAAGGTAAGATTGTGCTCTCGGCAGACTTTAAGTTAAGAGATGATATACTGAATAATATGTATCTCTTCGGCATAGGAGATACCGTGGAGTTTTCCCTTTCGGCAACAGGTGACGACCGCTGGAAGGATGCAAGATACATCCTCGGTGCCTGGGGCGGTGTAATACTCAAAGACTCTCAGTTTGTCGGCAAAGACGAAGCCGCAGCACCGAGAACCGCCATCGGCATAAAATCCGACGGCACTGTTATATTCTATGCACTGGATGGCAGACAGCAAGGCTACAGCTACGGTGCAAGAATCAAAACTCTTGCAGAAAGACTTAAGGAGCTGGGATGCACCGACGCAATTAATCTTGACGGCGGAGGCTCGACAACAATAGGTGCCGTATATCCCGGAACAGACGATTTTGAGGTGATTAACAAACCTTCGGACGGTTTCGAAAGAAAAGTAGCAACCTTTGTGGGACTAATGAATACCAAAAAACCCACACAGACTCCGGAGAGGCTTTTTGTTTATCCCCATTACGGCAACTACCTGTCCGGTGCAACAGAAACCTTTACTGCCTACGCAACAGATGACAATTACTACAAAACCAATCTTCCGGGCAACGCATCATTTGCTTCCGGTGACGGCACCTTATACGAAGACGGAAAGATTAAAATAACCGGAAACGGAGATTTTACCGTAACAGCAACATCAGGAGAATTGCAGGGTTCGGTAACACTGAGGGTGTTTGATACACCCACAAGCATAGCGGTGAAAAACGCAAAAAACGGGAAAACCGTAAATACCCTTACCCTGAGCGGCTTTGAACAAATTGACCTCAATGCCGCAGCAAATGCTGGCAACGCTGTACTCAAAGGAGACGACTCCTGTTTCCTGTGGTCCTGCAGTGAAGAAATAGGTACAATAGACCAAAACGGCATATTTACCGCAGCAGATACAGATGCTTCAGGAACAATAGATATAACGGCAGGCAATTACACAAGACACATCAAAACCACAGTAAAAAAGAAAGCCTCCCCATACGTTGGTGTAAGTCACAGGGAAATATCACCGGGCAATGTTGTTGTAAGCTTTGAATCACAGACTCCGGTAACCTCCGATTCCGTATCTGTTACTGTGGACGGAAATGAATTTGCTGCACAGGTAAAGGATAATACTATTCAATTTACTTTTGACGACGGCAAAATGCATAAAATACAGATTACGGTAATAAATCAGCTTGGCAACAGAACAGTTTACGGATGTACCGTAAAGGGCGAAGCCTATCCAAATGTATTTGAAGATATTGAAGATTACTATTGGGCAAAAGACTATATATCATATATGTATAATCAAAAGGTAATACAG
>JAZPXS010000197.1:0-3186 GCA_045543775.1 Clostridia bacterium | reverse complement strand
GTAAAGGAAATATTACAATCAATAAAAGAGACATCAATGATTACTTCGGCTTAGAAACCTTAAAGGTAGTTGTTCGTCAGCCTCTTACATTATTAGAAGCTACAGAAAAGTATGATGTAATCGTTAGTGTACACGGTGGCGGTACAACAGGTCAGGCCGGTGCTATCAGACATGGTCTTGCAAGAGCACTTTGCAAAGTAGATGCAGACAACAGACCTGCACTTAAGAAAGCTGGTTTCTTAACAAGAGATCCTCGTATGAAAGAGAGAAAGAAATACGGTCTCAAAGCAGCTCGTCGTGCACCTCAGTTCTCAAAGCGTTAATCAAAAGAGAATTATTTCAAAAGCCTCGATTTTTATCGGGGCTTTTTTTATTGTGTAGGATGATGGATGGGGATATAATGGAGGTGGCATAATTGGCAAAATTTATACTATAACCCATAAAAATACATCTTTGACTCGTATCTTAAATAAGATGTAACCTTTTCTAAAAGATTTCGTCTTATATAGTGACGGGAGGAATTGAGTCGATGAAAAAACAAGTATCTTTTATTTTAATCGTTCTAGTAATGATACTGACAATTGCGGCGTGTGGAAGAACGAATGCCAATAACACAGCAGACATTGATGTATCAGTTGATAATAATGAAAACGCATATGACATGGAACCGGATACATCTTCCGAAAATGAGGGATCTGAGTATGGGAGTATTCATGACTATTTTTTGAATTTGCGTCAAATGCCCGGAGCGACTTCATATAAAGCAGAATGTGAAGGGGTAAGTTATACATTGATATCTTGGGGAACATATCTGAATGTAAATATCACAAACAATAATGATGATCCTGTTTTAATAGGAGGTCAGTATAAGTTGCAAAGAGTGATTGGGGACGAATATGTCGATATTGATGAAGGTAATAACCTTGTTATTGCGGGAACCCATGTAAGAGATATGCAGCTTATTATTTTGCATGATGAAACAGACGAGTCGGAAATTCTTCTGGGACAGGAGAATGAAAAATTTTTTATAGCGCCAGGACAAACAATAGATGCACAGTTCCTTACAGGACGATATGTGATAATTGATAATCCGGATTTTGCCGGTGACTACCGATTTATTTATGGAGAGGCTGTAGTCGACTTTAATTTGGAGTGTGATATTGCGGAGTGATTTTATACATAACAATTCATTGGTGTGGCAAGGAAAAAGAGTTTTTATTATTGCTACAATGGCATTGTTTAGTGGAGATGGTGCAGGAGTATTGGGGCGTTTGTTGAAACAATATGGTGCAAAAATCACAGGTGGCTTGCATTTGCAAATGCCGGATAGTATCGCTGATGAGAAAGTATTAAAGCGTTCCCTATCAAAGAATACTCAGCTTGTTGAAAAGGCAAATCGAAAAGTAGTAAAAGCAGTTGCAGATATTAAGAATGGAAAATATCCACAAGAGGGACTGGGAACTTTGTCCCGCTTGGCAGGTTTTTTGTCACAGAGATTATGGTTTGGTTACAGAACCAGAAAATATAGTGATAGGTTAAAGGTAGATGCAGACAAGTGTATTGGATGTACTAAATGCGTAAAGATATGTCCAACAGAAAATATTATTATGATAGATAATAAAGCACAAGGGAAGGATAAATGCACGGTATGTTATAGGTGTGTGAATGAATGTCCTAAACAAGCAATTACATTGCTTGGGAAAACAGTTATCGTGCAAACTTCTGTTGATAAATATTTATAATACAGATGTACAAATTTGAAGTTTGCGAAGTATGGAGAAAAACATTATGAAGTGTAAAATAAGAAAATGGAAATTGACAGATGCAAAGGATATTGCAGTTGCTTTGTCAAATAAAAAGATACAAGATAATCTAAGGGATGGTTTGCCCTATCCTTATTCTGAACAAGATGGGATTGATTATATATCAAGTATGCTTTCAGCAAATGAAGATGAAACATTTGCATTTGCGATTACATTGGATGATAAAGTGATTGGTAGTATAGGAGTTTTTCGTCAGCAAAATATTCATAGACAAACAGCTGAGATGGGATATTATATTGCAGAAGAGCATTGGGGGAAAGGCATTATGACAGACGCGGTAAAACAAATCTGTGAATATGTATTTAAGAATAGTGATATTCTTCGAATTTATGCAGAGCCGTTTGCTTATAATACAGGTTCTTGTCGTGTTCTTGAAAAAGCAGGTTTTCAATATGAGGGAACATTAAGAAATAATGCCGTAAAGAATGGAAAAGTGATTGATATGAAAATGTATTCTTTGTTAAGGGAAGAACAGTAAAATTTCAGGGTTCTTAATCGACAAGTAGAATTAACTTCTTACAAAACTGTTAGATTTGAGGGGGCATTTGTAAGCCGAATCGATGGCGATGCAGGTGCCCCTTTCGCTATAATAATAACAGAAATCACAAAGGAGGATTTTTGTTATGAGTATTTTGAATGTGAGCGGGATACAAAAAATATATACGACCCGCTTTGGCGGAAACAAGGTAGAGGCGCTGAAAAGCGTTTCCTTCGGCGTAGAACAGGGTGAATATGTCGCTATCATGGGTGAATCCGGTTCCGGTAAGACGACCTTACTGAACATCCTGGCAGCTCTTGATAAGCCTACATCCGGCTCGGTGGTTCTCGACGGAAAAGACCTCTCCAAGATCAAGGAGTCGCAGGTGGCAGCCTTCCGCCGTGATAACCTGGGCTTCGTATTTCAGGAGTTCAATCTTCTGGATACGTTTACATTAGAAGATAATATCTATCTGCCGTTGGTACTGACTGGTAAAGGTCATAAGGAGATGCAGGAGCGGCTGAAACCCATTGCAGCTCAGCTTGGTATCACAGAACTTCTGAAGAAGTACCCTTACGAGGTATCCGGCGGTCAGAAACAGCGTGCTGCAGTTGCCAGAGCACTCATTACCAACCCAAAGCTGATCCTGGCAGACGAGCCGACAGGTGCTCTTGACTCCAAGGCTACCGACGAACTGCTCCGTCTCTTTGCCCAGATCAATAAGACTGGACAGACAATTTTGATGGTTACGCACTCCGTCAAGGCTGCAAGCCACGCCAGCCGCGTGCTGTTCATCAAGGACGGTGAGGTGTTCCATCAGATCTATCGTGGAAACAATACCAACGAGCAGTTGTATCAGCTAATTTCCGATACACTCACTATGCT
>JAZPXS010000196.1:0-4379 GCA_045543775.1 Clostridia bacterium | reverse complement strand
TAAGGCGTTGATAAGATGCGTGGCTCTTTGAATGACTACGGGGATATTGAGGGTGTGTCTGACCGTTTCTGAACAGAGCACCATACACCGCCTGCGTAAAGGGATATGTTGAAGTTGAGCCGTCTATTACGGGCATCTCTTTGTCGAAGCCGTACTGCACCGCCAGATCGGAAGCATACATCTGGCAATCATCCTGGGTGTTATTGAGGATGTATGCAATATCTGCCCTTGTTGCCGGCTTCTGAGGATTAAGAAGTCTTACAGGATTCTCCCTGTCTGTGTCGTCATAATCCGATACAAGGTTTCGTTCCATAAGCTCATATGCCTCCTTTGCCCAATGGGAAATCTTATCCTCATCGGCATAGTTCGTAGCCACAGACCGAGAGCATCTCAGGCCTGCATACTGCAACGCTCTTGCAATCATAACCGTAACCTCTTCTCTGGTTACATCACGAAGCGGAGAAAAAGTTTTTTCGGAATCTCCTTTAACAAGACCGTAATAATATGCAGAAAGAACTTCCCGATAAAACCACTTATCGCTTGTCACATCGTCAAAAATTCTTACAGTGCCTTGCATAGCAACTTTACTTAGTCCAAGAAACCGCAATATCATTGCAACCGCTTCCGCACGGGTTACATTGTCATAAATATTTGCCTCGCCTCTGTCATTGCCCTTGATAACACCGACTCTCGAAAGCATTTTGAAGTTGTGAAAATCATAGCTTGAACTGTCTTCATCGGTAAATGTCAATTCTTCAGGAACGAAAGCTTCTATCTCTCTGTTTTTGTTTTCAACCGGTATTGTGGCATACACACTGCCATCATATGCCATCGATAAGGGAATAACTTCTCCGCTGTCCTTGTATCTGGCACGGGTGAGCCAGGATTGATAATCCTCTATCTCATCGGGAAATGGGATTTTTACCTTTACAAATCTTGATGTCCCGACATTCTCCACAGCATCTGCAGGAGTGCACACTCCGGAGGGAAGTATTATACATAGTGCCAGAATAATAGATATTATTTTTTTCATTACTTTTCCACCGCCTTTGTAACATTTACAACATCTTCTCCCAGAGCAGAAGCAACTTCGTACAGGCGTCTCATCATATTGTCCTTGTCACCGTTTCTCACAAAGGACATATTTGCGCTTATTACTCCGTCTCCGTATTCCGAGAAAGATACAATTGCCGAATAATCACCGTCATATTGCAGATATAGTGCAAAATCATTTTTGAAATCCTTTGGCATTACATATCCACGGCTATTGGTGAGAATTGTAAGTGCCGCAAGATTTTCTGCTCCGTATGATGAATTTATAAGACTTGCAAGATAGTTTGAATTATATCTTTTGGTTATCTTTTCCAGTTTGCCAAAATCAATATCAACGCTCTCTGCCTCTGCCGCAGCCTTAAGGTTTGAGGTGAGCTTATCCATATCCGTCTCGATACAAAATACACCGTTTGGTTTGCTATAGTCAAGCTCTCCGATAACCGATATCTTGTCTGTTATATCTTCGTTTGCAGTGTAAAGTCCTATGATTTCCTTATCCTTTGCAAGCTCGCAGGACTCTTTGACAAGCTTTATTGCCTCGTCAATGTAGAAATCATCCACCTTGATTTGATTTTCGAATGTTTTTATGCAGAATTTGTAGTATCCCTCATCGGAAATTACATTTTCCCCTACAATTATTGCAGTGGGACCGTCTGCACCGCCGATAATGCCCAAGTCGTCACCAAGGGATGCCTTTGCCCTTTCGCAAACTCTCACAAGAGTGGCTATCGCCTGCTCTGTTGTATATGTATCCTTTGGAGCAAAGGAATTTTCTCCGATACCGTTCATAAAACCAAGGTTGCTTATTGTCTGAACCGAGTCCGATGCCCAAGGGGAAATTTCTGCCATATCGTCGTAATCAAACCACATCTCCGTTACATCCATAGGGAAAAGAGTATTTATCATCCGCACAATGATTGTTGCCGCCTCTTCCCTTGTGAGGAAGTCATTTGGTGCAAATTTAGTTTCCGTCTTCCCTTTTACGATACCCAGGCGGTTCAGTACAACTGCGGTTTCACTGTCTGTATCCTCATACTTAAAGGATGTGTTTATGGTGTAGGATTTGTTAAGCACCGACTTTATTGTGCTGTATACAAGCTCGCAGAATTCTTCTCTGGTTATTGAGCTTCTGTAACGGTAATATTCTCCCGATTTGGTTATGCCAAAGTATGCCGCTTTCTTGATATCCTCCTGTGCCCACTTTCCGGGAATATTTCCTGACATTTCGTCCGCAAGCTCATCCGCATTATCGGAATATATATTCTCATTAATATCGAGGTTACTCAAATCATATTTTTCCGCAAGCTTATCCACAGTGGAATCGGCTATAAGCTCTTTAATCGTCTCATTTACAAGGCTGTATACAAAACTCTCACCTGCAGCAGAAGCCAGTTTTGCCTTGAGCTTGTAGTTTTCGGGAAATACTATTGCGTAATTCTCATTTTCTCCCAAGGAGATATAGGGCGTTGTAAAGTCAACAACATTTTCCCTTTCCTCTGTGATGGAAATTGCGGAGATTGCACAGTCAACCATACCCTCTGCAACTGCAGAATGAAGCTGGTCAAAAGCCATATCCACGTACTCAATATCATATCCGATTCTCTCGGCTATGGTATTCATAAAGTCTATGTCAAAACCTGTAAGCTTTTCGCCCTCATAGTATTCAAAGGGCGGAAACTCTGCGTTTATTCCTACCTTTAGTGTTTCCTTTGCCTGTGCACCGACAGTAATTGCCGCCACAGACAATACCACTGCAATAATGATGGATAATATTCTTTTCATTATATATGCCTCCTATTCCGTTTCAAAGGTCTGTGCAATATCCGCCAGCTCTTTTTTGAGCTTTTCGCTTGTATTTTCGGGGTATTTCCAGGAGACAATGTAGGTTGCCGTATCTGTTTCGTGTAGATTGAACCATAAGGTATCTCCATCCCTCTCCGTTCCGCACAGAGAATATCCGGTAAGGTCTTCAAAAATATAATCGTCGTTTTCCCTCAGGAATCTGCTCCTTGCTTCAAGCTCATCTTTATTTTTGTATGTGGTTACTTTAATTTCCGCATCATCTTTTTTTGTGTATTCCCACTTTTCTTCCAAAAGACCGTCTTCATATTCCTTTTCATAGCGGTAATTTTTTGCGGGAACTGTAAGAGTGTAGCCATCGCCATTGTGGGTTTCCTCCCCTCCTGATACCGTTGTGTATATCCTGTCGTTTTTTGCCTTGGGAAGATACATATCATCTTTTCCGCATCCGGCAGAGCAAACGAGAGATACCAGAAAAATAACAAAAAGTGCCTTTTTCATTTTAACTTAACTCCTTTTCTTGTTACTTTTAATTTAACCCACAAAGCGAATAATTAAACACAATTATCTTTTTCATAAATTATACTCATCGTCAAACATTTCGTATTGTACCCTCGACACATCACGGTAAAAAGCTGCATACGCCGCCTGTTTGTAGGGTGCGAGGAACAAAAATCCTATTCCAAAGGTAAAAAGTGCCAGAATGTCCCAGCCTATAAAGCTTAGCTGCAGGCAGAAAAATCTCCATCTGTTCCCCTGCATTATAGCCTTTGACCTTTCAATTGCCTCGGAAGCAGTAAGGTCCGGGCTTTCTGCAAGAATATAATTTGTCATTGAATAGCTTAGGGATGCAACAATACCGGGTATAACGAAAAGAAGTGACCAAAGGAAAACATACACAAATCTCAAAAGCGAAGAAACCGCAGTAGTTTTCCAGCAGGAAAAGTATTCAAACAAATTTTCAAAAACTGCATTTTGTCCGTCCACAAGATTAAGATTGAATTTTGCATATCCCACGGATACGAAACTGCTCAAAACAAAATACACCGCTCCCATAACAAGTGCCGCCACAAAAATAAGACCAAAGCCTCCGGCAATAAAGGGAACTGCCGGGGAATTAAAAAGCTCCTCTGTTGACAAAATACTCTGTCCGGCAAAGTTCAAATCAACATTCGGATTGGAAAGGTCGATGTTTATTCTGAACATAGAACCGCTGTCCTCCGCCGCACCGAGAATGGATGCCACAAGTCCCACAACAACTGCCATTTTCCATCTTCCGGTCAGGGCTACCCTTGCAGCCATTTTGAAATCATGTGCAAATTTCATCTCAATCATCTCCCGTATATAATATGCTAAATATATTATACATTATATGGATATCTAAATCAATTTTCAGTTCTTTAAAGTTAGATTTCGGTTTTTAAATTTGGATTACGATTCTATTACGAAAAATGCAGTCTGAGTGGGTTTCAGACTGCATTTTTTGCATAAAATTTTACTTTATATTTTTTCGTAATGTAGAAAGC
>JAZPXS010000195.1:0-4318 GCA_045543775.1 Clostridia bacterium | reverse complement strand
CGACATGGCTACGATCCGACTTGTGGGTTCTTCTGTACAAAAAGTGTTGTGCCAGTCGGCAACAAAACGTTCCAATCTTCCTATACCAACCGATTCTCCTTTTATACCACGCACACACTTTGACTCGCACTGTGTTTCCTGCGGGCATACTCTTCCGCATACGGCAGGCAGAGAGGAGGTTTTGGTTATCACCTGATATGCGCCCTCAAAATCACCCTCTTTTATCTTAGAAATAAACTCAGGTATGTGAATTTTAACCGGGCACGCACCAACGCAAGGCATATTTTTGCAATCAAGGCATCGCATAGCTTCATTAATTGCAGTTTCTTCAGAATAGCCAAGTGCAACCTCATCAAAATTATGTGCACGTACTTTGGCATCCTGTGTCGGCATTATATTTCTTGTGTGTGACATATTAGCCTTTGCCATTTTACTGCACCTCCTTGTTAAAAAGATTACAGCTTTCCTCATATGCATGGCGTTCAAAATCGCTATATATTCTTCCTCTTAACATAGCTTCGTCAAAATCGATCTCATAGCCATTAAAATCCGGACCGTCAACGCAAGCAAATTTTATTACCTTTTTGCCGTCTATGTTGAGTGTAAGTCTGCATCCTCCGCACATTCCTGTCCCGTCTATCATAATAGGATTCATAGACGCTGTAACAGGTGTGTTATATGGTCTTGCAGTCTCCACTACATATTTCATCATAACAAGAGGACCGATGGTAATTATCATATCAAACTTTTCGCCGGATTCAAGTATCTCTTTAAGCGGAACGGTAACATTACCCTGCTCACCGAATGAACCATCGTCAGTCATAATACGCAAGGTGTCCGAGCAAGCTCTGAATTCGTCTTCAAGAATGAGTGCATCCTTATTTCTGAATCCGATAATGCTTGTAACATCAGCACCCATACTGTGAAGTGCCTCTGCGATAGGCATTGCAATTGCACAACCTACACCGCCGCCAACTATACACGCTTTTTTTATTCCATCAAGGTGTGTTGCTACACCAAGAGGTCCAACAAAATCCTGAATATATTCGCCTGCTTCCTTGTAGGAAAGCTTCTTGGTAGTAGCTCCTGCTATCTGAAAAATAATCTTAACGATTCCTTTCTCTTTATTCACTCCTGCTACCGTAAGAGGAATTCTCTCTCCGTCTTCGTCTACACGAAGTATAATGAATTGTCCCGGTTTCGCTTTGTTTGCTACAAGCGGAGCTTCTATTAAAAGCTGAATTACAGTAGGATTCAGTATCTTTTTTTCAACTATTCTATACATCGTTTTTCTCCATTCACAAAAAGACGGCTACCGGGAAACCGGTAACCCCCTTTTTCACGATTAACCCGTTATCAGAAATCAACTTCTGTATCGTAGTAGCAGCATTTAAGAAGCTTTTCCATTTCTTCCACAGAAATCTTTCTGGGATTAGAGCCTGTGCAAGCATCTGCAACTGCATTCTTTGCGATTTCAGGAAGTCTTTCAAGGAAAATTTCTTCAGGAACAAAGCCCTGTTCGCAAGGAAGGCTGTCCAAACCATAATTTTTGATGCACTGAGGAATATTGAGTGCATCGTTCATGCCGCGAAGATAAGCGATAAGGTTTGCAACCTTTTCATCATCATTAGCTCCGCCAAGTCCCATGAAGTCTGCAATTACACCATAACGCTTTTTAGCAATTTCATCTTTTGCATTGAATGCAATAACCTTGGGAAGATACATTGCATTTGCCGCACCGTGAACGATATGTGCACCAAGATCTTCAAATATTGCTCCGGTCTTGTGAGCCATTGAGTGAACAATACCAAGGAGTGCATTAGAGAATGCCATACCTGCTAAGCACTGAGCATTGTGCATAGAAGCACGCTTTGTCATATCTCCGTTGTAAGAAGCTACAAGGTCATCCTGAATCATCTTAATAGCGAAGATTGCAAGCGGATCTGTAAACTCACAATTTGCAGTGGAAACATAAGCTTCGATTGCGTGAGTCATAGCATCCATACCTGTGTGTGCAGTAAGCTTCTGAGGCATTGTTTCTGCAAGTTCAGGATCAACGATTGCAACATCAGGAGTTATTTCGAAGTCAGCAAGAGGATATTTAATACCCTTTTCGTAGTCAGTAATAACAGAAAATGCAGTAACTTCTGTAGCTGTACCTGAAGTTGAAGGAATTGCACAGAAACGCGCTTTCTTACGGAGTTCGGGAATACCGAATACCACACACATTTCTTCAAATGTGATCTCCGGATATTCGTATTTAATCCACATCGCTTTTGCAGCATCTATAGGAGAGCCGCCGCCGATTGCAACAATCCAATCGGGCTGGAATTTTGTCATAGCCTCAGCTCCACGCATAACGGTATCAACTGAGGGATCCGGCTCAATACCTTCAAAAAGTTCAACCTCCATACCGGCTTCCTTGAGATATGTAACTACTTTATCAAGGAAACCGAAGCGTTTCATAGAACCGCCGCCTACGCAAACCATTGCGCGAGTTCCTTTGAGGGATTTGAGGGCTTCGAGAGAGCCTTTTCCGTGATAGAGATCACGAGGTAATGTAAAACGTGCCATAATTATATACTCCTTTATTTGTTTTTTGTTTGTCATTATTTTAGCACACGCTTTTTTTGTTGGGAATAATTAAATTGTTATATCAGTAATATCAATATCGATATACCTCTTATCAATATAAAATGGCCCCGCAAAAAAGCAAGACCATTTATAGTTATTTAAGATATTTTCTTTTTGACTCGCAAAGCTCTGTGATAAAATGTTTGTCGAGTTTCGATAATTTATATCCTTCTCTGTATATCAAAACATCCTTATATATTTTCCTATTATCAACACATTTTTTCTGAATCAGTCTATATCTATCCAATATTTTCTGCGATGCAGGTGAAACCCACATAAATGTATCAGAATTTTCTGAAAGAAGGTCAAACTGACTCGCACGTTCAAATATGAATATACGACGATTAATATTATCAGGAAGTTCATCTTTCATCACTTTTGAAAGAGGTAAAGAAGGAACATAAGGATCTGCGTGAGCAATTTCAATATATGGTGCCAGATCCTCAAAAGTAATCTCTTCTCTCAGGGCAAGCGGATTATCACGGCTCATAATAAGAACATATGAAAACTCTGCTATCATCTCATATGAAAGCCCTTTTTCTTCGAGCATTGATTTAAAAAATTTATCATAATTTTCCGCATATCGGATTATTCCCAGCTTATAGTCTTTATCAAGAACATTTTTTATCGTTCTCTGTGAGTTGGTTTCTTTGTAGAATATTTCTGCAGGATCATCACTGAGACATTTGGAAAATTCAGCAAAAGCATCGGAAATATAGCAGGCACGAGGTACAGAAATGGAAAATTTCTGCTTTTGTGGCGAACCTTGCTTATAAAGGTCTTCCACATCATCAATTTGCTTCAAAATGCTTTGAGCATAACTTATAAACTCTTCACCTTCAGGGGTAAGCACCATACCCTTTGCACTTCGGTCAAATATAGTAATTCCAAGATGTGATTCGAGTTCCTTGATGGAACGGCTTATGTTAGGCTGTGCAATAAACAAAGCATCGGCAGCCTTATTAAGGGAGCCAAGCCTTGCAACCTCAACAGCATATTTCATATGTATTATGTTCATAATAGCACCTACCTCCCTTGCTATCTTGCTTCTTAGTATAACATATTTGTGCTCGTATTTCAATCCACACAATAAACAAAATTATTTTTCATCAAAAATATTTGTCTTTTATGTTATAATATCAAAATATTATCAATATCTTATATATTTATTTGCAGGTTATAAACATATATTTTAGATAAATCAAATACATAAATCGGCGTCCGATAGAGATTCTGACAATATCCGGTTTGTTTTGTTTTTTATGTTGACAAAACAAACAAAATATGTTATATTCAAATAGTTGTTGCGGGATATAGCGCAGTTTGGTAGCGCGCTTCGTTCGGGACGAAGAGGCCGCAGGTTCAAATCCTGTTATCCCGACCATATAAAAAGGATTACTATTCGTATTTTTTGAATAGCAATCCTTTTTTTCATTGTATAAATCACTTATATTAATTTAATAAGAAGATACTGCTTGAAACTCTAATCCGTTTTCAAACTGCTCTAAATTAATTTTGAAATTAACAGTTAATTCATACCCTTTCTTTACCGATATACTGTCTATAAGATGTGCAACTATAATTTGTTTTGTTTGTAAATTGGCATTTTCATAAATGTTAGCCCATTTAATAATGTTGTTATATTCTTGTTCTAATAATAGCTCTGCTTCATTTTTCAATCTCT
>JAZPXS010000194.1:0-4499 GCA_045543775.1 Clostridia bacterium | reverse complement strand
AATATAACAAATCCGTTGGCGATATTGGATTTGTATATAACGGAAAGATGGCTGTTCCCGGTGAAAAATACCTTAACGGAAAAATTGGCTATCACCTAAGGAAAGGCTTTCATTATTTCAGCAGGGAAGACTGGAACAGCTTGTTTGAATTTGTGAAAATTCATCATGGCAATAAATAACTTTCAAGGGAGCACAAAAATGAAACTATCTATAAAAAGCCCAAAGCTTACTGCCTATCTGGGCTTGGCAATGGTTGTCCTGGTGTGGGGCAGTGCACCGCTTTTTACTCTCAAACTCTACGAATACTATTCCCCCACAATCCGTCTCTTCTTTTCGGAAACGGTCTTAGTTATAACTTACCTTATAATATCGGGAAAACGCATAAAAGATTTTAATATGAATTACATAAAAGTAGGAATTCCAACAGGACTTTTTCTTGCATTTGCAAATATAACGCAAAAGATTGGTCTGTTTTATACAACCCCTACCAAATATGCTTTTCTGGAAAACCTTTCGTGCATTACAGTACCAATAACTCTGTTTATCCTTACCGGTAAAAAGATTAAACCTCATGTTATGCTTTCATGTATTATTTGCTTTTTGGGTGTGTTTATATTAAGCGGCACTTTTGCCGATGATACATCATCATTGGGATTGGGGGAAATCCTTTGCGGTGCCGCAGGCTTATTGTACGGCTTTAATATTGCAGGAACAGGGTTATATGCCCAAAAGCTCTATGCGCCCTTATACCTTGCGGTACAATCAACCGTAGGTATGATTACATCGCTTGCCTTTGCGCTTATTCTAAACTCTGTTACAAGTCCGTTATCGGGAAATACTGTCCCTTTGGAAAAACTTGTTTTTTCCTTTGACCCGAGGCATATGCTTTTTGTTATTCTGGTTGCAGTTATAACCTCAGCTATTTGTTGGATAATCCGTACAAATTCGATGAAGCATATAGATGCAAGCGTGGTTGCGGTTATATCCCCTTTTTCGGCAGTAATCACAGGTATTTTATCTGTAATTACCGGCAGCGACACCTTAAATATGAATCTTATCTTGGGCGGTGTGTTGGTGCTTGGCTCAATATTTATGTCGAGCTATGACGACATCTTCCACAAGGCAACAGACTGACAGTTGAAATAATAAAAACACAACCAAAAAAGACAACTCACTTCAATGTTTCAAAGTGAGTTGTCTTTTTTGGTATTATTTAAAGATTCATTTCTTCCTTTACCCTATTAAAGCACTCTACAATATACAAAATATCCTCCTCGCTGAGTGCTGCCGAAAGCTGAGTTCTTATCCGCGCCTTCCCTTTTGGAACAACAGGATATGAGAATGCAACTACATACACACCCTTATCCATCATACGCTTTGCCATTTCCACCGCCTTATGCTCATCGTAGAGCATCACGGGTATGATTGGCGTACCGCCGTCCATAACATCAAGACCGATTTCTTTTATCTTTTGTGCAAACAGTTTTGTGTTATCAAATAGTTTTTTGCGCATTGAAAGATCATTTTCTATAAGCTCAAGCACCTTTAGTGAACCTGCTGCAACGGAGGGTGCCAATGTGTTTGAAAACAGATACGGTCTTGAACGCTGACGAAGCAAATCAATTATTTCCTTTCTGCCGGATGTAAAGCCACCCGAAGCACCACCAAGAGCTTTGCCAAAGGTTCCCGTGATAATATCTACTCTGCCGCTTACTCCGCAGTGCTCCGGTGTGCCTCTGCCTGTCTCCCCCATAAATCCTGCTGCATGGCTGTCATCTACCATAACAAGTGCATCGTATTCATCGGCAAGATCGCAGATACTTTTAAGGTCGGCAACTATACCATCCATAGAAAATACACCGTCTGTAGCAATAAGCTTTATTCTGCAATCCTTTGCTTCTTCCAGCTTTGCTCGCAAATCCTGCATATTGTTATTCTTATAACGATATCTTTTGGCTTTGCAAAGCCTTATTCCGTCTATTATACTTGCGTGATTGAGTTCGTCGCTTATAACCGCATCTTCCTCGCCAAGCAAAGTTTCAAAGAGTCCGCCGTTTGCATCAAAACACGATGAATACAAAATTGTATCCTCTGTTCCTAAAAATTCACTGAGTTTTTCTTCCAGATCTTTGTGCAATTTCTGAGTTCCGCAAATAAAACGAACCGAGGATAAGCCGTAGCCGTAATTATCATAGCTTTTCTTTGCCGCTTCAATAACCTCGGGACTGTTTGCAAGTCCCAGATAATTGTTTGCACACATATTTATAACCCGGCTTCCTTCTTTGAGAGATACTACAGCTCCCTGTGGAGAGGTTATAACCTTCTCGTTTTTGGTAAGTCCTTCTTTTTCTATGTTTTCACATACTTCCTTAAAATAATTTAGTGCTGTTTTCATGCTAATCCTCCTAACTTAGTCCAGTCAAGTATGACCTTACCGCATCTGCCGCTGTTCATAGCCTCAAAGCCTTTTTCATATTCGGTTATGTCCATACGGTGAGTTATTATGTTCGATATATCAAGTCCGCCCTGAAGCATTGCGGACATTTTGTACCAGGTTTCGTGCATTTGTCTGCCGTATATACCCTTTATAACAAGACCGTTGAATATTATTTTTGACCAGTCTATCCGGCTATCGCTTTTCAAAAGTCCAAGTAATGCTATTTTTCCGCCGTGAACCATATGGTCTATCATCGTATTGAGTGCAATTTCGCTACCCGACATTTCGAGACCTACATCAAAGCCCTCTTTAATAGACAACTGCTCCATAATATCTGAAAGTTCTTCTTTTGCCGTATTTACCGTGTACTGTATGCCAAGCCTCTTGGCAAGCTCAAGTCTTTCGTCATTGATATCCGTAATAACAACACGGCGCGCACCAACATGCTTGCATACTGCCGCCGCCATAATCCCTATGGGACCGGCACCGGTAATTAGCACATCCTCACCGGTGAGTTCAAAGGAAAGAGCGGTATGCACGGCATTGCCAAAGGGATCAAAAATAGAATACATCTCTTCGGGAATATCCTTCTGGCATTTTCGCACATTCTCCTGCGGAATAACAAGATACTGCGCAAAAGCTCCGTCACGATTTACGCCAACTCCAACCGTTTCCTTGCAAAGATGACCGTTTCCTGCCAGGCAGTTTCGGCATTTACCGCAAACAATATGTCCTTCGCCCGAAACTATATCTCCTATCTGCCAATTATGCACATTTCTTCCAAGTTCAACAATCTCACCAACATACTCGTGCCCGATAACACGCGGAGTCTCTATGGTTCTCTGCGACCATTCATCCCAGTTATATATGTGGAGGTCGGTTCCACAGATGGCAGTTTTATGTATTTTGATTTTAACATCATTATCTCCTGTTACAGGCTCGGGTACATCCTCAAACACCAAGCCCTTTTCGGGAAATTTTTTAACAAGTGCTTTCATAGACATTATCCTTTCTTTATTGTTTTTTCCAATAATTCTATAAATCTCTGTGTTATATCGGATATTTTCCTCTCTTCATTTAGAAGATATCCTATTATATAGAATTCCTTGCTTTCAAAAGGAATACTTACTATATCGCCTTTATTTAAAGCTGACGGCATTATCCCTGTTCCCACGGTGTATGAATCCGTAAGCATAAGAACATTCATAAGAGTTGCTCTGTCGCTTATCTCAATGTGTTTATCAATATATGATATGTCTGCAAACTCTTCTGTAAAAAATGAACTGTTATGCTCACCTTGTTCATACGAAACATAGGGATAATCCTTAAGGTCAGATGTAGTAAGCTTATCACAATGCACCAAAGGGTGTTCCTTTCTTAAAAACACATGGGGCGTGGCTTTTAAAACAGGAGTAAAGGACAATCTTTTTTTGGAAAGATATCGCCGCATAATTTCATAGTCAGCATCCTTGATTGCGATTATCCCAATGTCGCTGTGGGCAGTTTCCACATCCCGTATAATATTATGTGTTTCGATTTCCCTTATGGAAAATCGGTAGCTCTCACAGTCTGTTTCCTTAAGAAATTTACCGAAAAGGTCTGCGATAAAATCATAGTGCTGTGTAGCAATATATAATTTTTGGTGTATATTTTTGGATGCGTAGCGCTCAGTAACAAAATCACTGTTGTCGCAAATCTGCGTAGCATACTTTACAAACTCAGCTCCTTCGTCAGTAAGATACACACCATTTCCCGAGCGTTCAAATATTTTGATATTCAGCTCCTGCTCCAAGGATTTTATGCTGATAGAAAGCGAAGACTGCGCAATAAAAAGCTGCTTTGCCGCTTCGCTGAACGAACCGGTTTTGGCTATTTCAAGTACATATTTGCATTGCTGTATAGTCATAAGGCACCCCCTGATTAACACAATATCATCTATATTATTATACCCAGATTTTCACAATCAGGTCAAATATATAAATTCTATGGCAATCGTTAGTAAAAATCAATATTACATGCATAACTTATAAAAATAGCGTAGCAGTCATAAACTACTACGCTA
>JAZPXS010000193.1:0-1898 GCA_045543775.1 Clostridia bacterium | reverse complement strand
TCTTAAATCCTTGTTCTCCTTTTCAAAATATGCAATTCTGTCATAAGCTAAGTACAGCTTGGGTGATAAGTTATAGATTTTTAAAAAATATTCAATCTCGTGAAGCACCTGTGTATTCATATATTCCTTTGGTTCGGGAGCTTTCCCAGATGTTATAAAATTGTATGCTTCAGCCAATTTCAACTTTGTCCTACGCTTGTTGACAACACCTTTAAATTTCTTTTTGATTTCAAGAAACACCTTTGAATCTTCATCAGGTATGCCATAAGCACGAAGTCTTAATTTTTCCTTATAATCAGGCTTTGATAGCGATGTTCTTATAAGGTAATCATCGGGAGTATCAAAATAAATATTAGAGATGGTGTATGGTGTGTGGTCTTTGTTGTGGGAGTCCATATCCATATTTTCATCTAATATTTTTATAACTTTTTCAAATGTTTCACGGTCTAACATATATTTGTGTTCATATCTGTTAAAAACCTCTATTGCCACTTTTAGCACCTCCTGTCTGATTAAAGAATATCAGCATAAAGTTAAATGAAAGTTAATGTTTTATCATTTTATTGAGTAATTTTAATTTCTTTTCCGTCAGATAAAACCGAAATATTGCCGTTCCTTGTACTGTAAATTTCACTTTCAACGAATTCTAAAATTGAAATGGTCTCATCTTCTGCCGGATTTTTATCGCTGTCGCAAATTACCGAATAGGTTGGCTTTATGGTTGTTATAAATCGTTTTGTGTTTTTGTTATACTTTCCGTGATGGGGAACTTTAAGAAAATCATATTGTCTGCCGAATGCTGAAATTACTTCAGTAAGTCTGTCGGCTTCTGCATCTCCTGTAAAGAGGAAGGTGTTTTCTCCGTGTGTTACCGAAATCACTAACGAAAAATCATTGTCACCTTCTGCGTAGGATTGTTTTCTGGGAACAGAAACCTCAAACAACACATCATCAAGAGTAAAAGATATATCTTCTGTAAGCGTTGTAATCTGTAGCCCTTTATCGCTAACAGTTTTCAGATATTCTTCATACTCATCGTTGTTGCCTTCATAATCGGAAACGATGATGTTACTTGCAGTTACATTATCCATTACTTCAGGAAACCCGCCAACATGGTCTTTGTCAAAGTGAGTGATAAATATGTAATCCACATTTGAAATGCCTTTTTCTTGTAACAACTCTACAACCTCATCACCATCATCTTTTTCGCCACAGTCGAGGATAATACTGTGGTTTTCTGTCTGCATAAAGATTGCATCCGCCTGACCTGCCTTTAATACTGTAAAATCAAAACTTCCAGTTACAGCAGGAATTTCAACTGTTATATCCTTTTTGTTTTGGCATCCGCTAATAACTATGATTAATGCAAGTATTAAAAAAATAATGTTTCTTCTTTTTTTCATAGCAAGAACCAACACCCTTCATAATGTTTATTAAAAGTATATATTACTAAAGTTAAAATAAGGTTAAAAATCAAATGACCGGATATAGAAATGAAAAAAGCGGAACCGAGATTTCAAAACGATTTCTCGACTCCGCCTTTTTCTTTGTTTAAGCGTATCAAATTTTGACATAGTGGTATGGAGAATATATTGCCGTAATTGGCTCAAAAACACTTTGTATTGCGTTTGATTTTGTTAGTCGAGTAATTCTGTTAATTTTATTCTGCCATTCTCAAATCGGGTAATTTCGTTTGATTGCAGTTGCAATTTCATGGAATTTATGTTATACTAAAATAAAGTTAAGTGCGTCGTTTTTTGGCAGTTGAGCATCAGCTTTACAGGGGAGATTTTTGGATAGCATCAATAAAGCATCAAAAGGCATAAGGTTCAAAAGAGCAAGTAGCACAAACGGCGGAGCGGTGGGAAAAAATTGGACGGTCTTTTTAATTTGACATG
>JAZPXS010000192.1:0-2823 GCA_045543775.1 Clostridia bacterium | reverse complement strand
GTAGTTACCATCTCCGTTTGCAAAGACGAGAGCATTTTCTCTGATACTTAGAACTGCCTTTTCGCCATCTGCCCCGTCACCTGCATCAAAGAGTCTTGCCACAAGGGATGCAGGAACCATTGGGGAATTATCCTTAATCTCGGTGGGTGCATAGGAAATATCATACACACCGTCCTCGGTAATTGCCTTGGTAGTGCCTGCCTTAAAGAGTCTTACACCGGTAATTCCGGGAAGAGCATTCTTTATCTGCATTGCGGCAGCCTTGGCACTGTTATATTCCATACTTACCACAAGATTATCAAAGTTTGCGGTGTCGGGAATATACTCTGATTTTTCAAAGAGTGCATCTGCTCCCTCTGTTCTTATACCTGCAACAAAGGAAAGTGCTCCCGTGGTCTGTGCCATCTGGCTTATATCTGCATAGGAGAACCATACCTCACCGTCTACAACCATTATTATGTTACAACCGAGGTGGGTGTTTATACTTCCGAAGCGGATGGAGTGTTTTTTACCGTCCAGAAGAGTTACGCCCTCTTTCACCTCGATAACCTTGGGGCCGCTTCCGTCATTTCGCTGAAGTTCAATAAGGTCAGGCTTAACTATTACATAGTAGCCGTTGTTCTGTTTGTTGTACTGGTGGTCAGCAGTGGATTTGCTGATACCAAAGGATATCCAGTCGTTTTTGGGACTTGGGTTGAATGTGGCATCAAAGCAGTATATGGAAGAGCCTGCAAAGGGTGCCGTAACACCAACACCTGTTATGAGAGTATCCATGGCATCTCCGCCTCCCTTGGGAGGACAAAGCACATACACAGTACCGTTTTCTATAACGGGATTATTGGACCAGAGGCCGGGAACCATATACTGAGAAAGGTCTACATAGCCCTTATTAACCAAATCCTTGTTGCCGTAATAGTTGCGGATGTAGTTAAGACGGGCATCCAGTGATCTCTGGGTATATCTTCCAAAGGGAAGATTGGTGAGAGTCTTGGTAACATCTATGTAATTACGAAGATTTTCAGCCGCACCCTGCTTGAATGTTCCTGAGGTTGCTCCCTCAATGTTACTTGCCATTTCGCTTTCGGCAACCATAAGGACATCGTCCAGAGCCTTGAGGTTTAAGGGATCATACATCCGTGTTGTAAAGGAAAATGCTGCTCCGTCATGCTCCCATGTGTTTTTGGACTGTCTGGAGGTGTTTACTGCACTTACCTTCCAGAAATATGTTTCGCCTCTGTCAAGGTTACCGACATTGGCATAGGCATATCTCACAACTTCATCGTAGACAACATTTCTAAACTCTTTGTCCTTTGCCACAACAACACGGAACTCGTTTGCTCCGATAGGTTCCTGCCATCTTAGCTTTACATCGTCTGCAGAGATAAGTGTTCCGGACTTTGGAGAAAGAAGTCTGAAAGCGGATGTTTCGCCGTTAAACTTCAAGGGGTTCTTCATACCTATAAGGTTGATATCAAAGGTATCGTCCAGAACTCCGGGAGCTTTCTTTTTCAGCTCGGAACCGCTCTTTACACGGTAGTCAAGATTTTCGGGATCTACAAAGTCATTGGTTTCGTCAACCAGGACATTATCAATAAAGTTGGTGTACTTCCGGTCCTGAGTACCTACCTGCTCGGTGGATTCTCCCACTATGAGGTTGCCCTCTATGCGGTTCTTGGTCTTGGGGTTACGGTGTGTTTCCGACCATTCCTTAAGACCGGGATAGTGTTTGAAGAAGAGTTCTTTGTCTACTATATTATTTATGGTTTCAGCAATGGTGCCGTAGTAGGTTCTGTCAGGGTTATCGCCCTCTGTTATGGGGTTATCGTGGAACGCCCAACGGCTGGGACAGTCTACTATTGTATTGTTCTTAAACTCTATTTCACCTGCGTGGTTTGAGTTGTATGCTCTCTTGGCATCCACTATGATGTTCTCATAGAGGAAGTTACCTGTCTGACCGTCGTCCTGATACAGAGCAATGTTACCGGCGGTAATGTGAGGATCTGCAGGCCATATGCTGTGAATCAGATTCTGACGGATATGGCTTCCTCTGTACAGGTGAGTTCTGCCCTGATAGATTGCCGCCGCGTCACCAACCTCACGGATGCAGTCATAAAGCTCGTTTCTCTCTATTATGTTGTCATTACCCATAATATAGATACACTGCTGACGGGTGTTGGAGAACACATTGTTTCTCACGACGTTTCCGCAACCGAACACGTGAACACCGTTTGTCTGCCAGTACCTTAAGTTTGTACGGCTGAAATAGTTGTCTTCTATTATGTTATTAGACGGTGTAAGGGTATCTATGTTACCGCCCTGTATAACAAGGGCACTGTAGCCAAGATGGTCAAACACGCATCCTCTCACATCCATATCGTATGCGGCATCTACCTTACATCCTCTGTCCTTACCTACAGAGTCTACAGTCTGTACGGTCTTGGTACCGCTCATTGTGAGACCGCCATTTCCTATGTTAGTGAAGGTACAGCTGATAAAGTCGATATTCCGGACATCACAGGTTCGCACTGCACAGTGACGAGTCTCGGAAAAAGTGAGACCCTCAAACAAAACATGCTGAGTGTTTGTAATGTTTAAAAGATAGGGTTTTACTACGGAAAGAGTAACCTTGGCATCTTTTAATGTGTGGGGAGGATAGAGATAGAGTGTCATTGTGTCTCTGTCTATATAGAATTCTCCCGGTACATCCAGTTCTTCAAGAAGATTGAATACTTTCCATCTCTTAGAGTAAGGATTGGTAAAAGTTACATAGGACTTGGAAGACAGTGTTATTGTCTTTGCCACGGGGTCAAGAAGTCGGATCGT